>NZ_FLUY01001369.1 GCF_900092655.1 Candidatus Thiosymbion oneisti | reverse complement strand
CGCCGCCGGGCGCGTCCCGCGCCCGGCGGCTCACCACATCCTACCGGCTTTGCCCAACCTACGAGCTTCGCCCCTCTCCCCCCGGGAGAGAGTCTGCCCCGAGCGTAGCGAGGGGGCCGGGGAGAGGGGTTCAAATAAAGGAATGGGGAAGGGTTAAATGAACCGCTCTAAGCTAACCACTCGCTGAGAACGCAAAATAAGGCGAAATGGGGTACTGGATGTCAACACGCCCCACGCTCAATAACCCTGATCTTGGTAGACATCGGCGATGTAGTTCTCGAACTTGGTGTATTTGCCGAGGAAGGTGAGCCGGATGGTCCCGATAGGGCCATTGCGCTGTTTGGCAATGATAATCTCGGCGGTGCCTTTGTCGGGGCTGTCCTCGTTGTAGACCTCATCCCGGTAGATAAATGCGATCAGATCTGCATCCTGTTCAATCGCGCCCGAGTTGTGACTGACGATTCCGTCCGCCAGCCAGGAAGCGGGACCGGGCACCGTGAGATCGTAGACTTCCTCCGTCCCCGCCGGCTCGATCGACACCAGGGTATCCCAGAAGAGATCGCTTGTGGCGTGTCGGCGCAGATCATCGTCATCGAGCAGCTCGGCATAATGGGACAGGGTCTTCCGCGACGGGGCGAAGCGGAAATGTGATGTTCCTCCGTAGGCAGTGCCACGCAGGGCAGCCATGCGTCGTTGGGTAATCCCCTGGTTGTGCATAACCTCACGCACCCGTCCGAACAGCTCCCGCGGCAGTGTATCCACGTTGGGATTGGGCCGGACACCCGCCAGCGCCCGCGCCAATTGTTTCGCCTGTGCCCGCCGGGGACCAAATGCACCCACCGCGGCCAGGAAGCGGGTTTGATGCTCTGCGCCACTGACCCAGACCATATAGGTAGTGCGGTAGCGGGAGCTGGTGACCGACCGGATCCGGGCCACGATACCCAGCCGTAACAGCAAGGCGGCCACGTCTTCAGCCAGCGCGCGACTGTTGGTGCTCAGATGAACCCCATGACCACCCCGTTGTCCCGGTTTGGTCCCGTCGGTGGCCCAGAGATGGCGCAGAAACAAGGCCAGCTGCGCGTTATTCGCACGGAACAGGGCATCAGGGATGTGCTTTTCATGGGAGCGCTGGCCGAAGATGCCGAGCTCCCGTAGCCAGCGATTGATACCCTTGGGGTGCCAGCGATTGCCGTTGCCGCTGAAGATCAGCTGATGCCAGGCACCGCGTCCTGCGTGGCGGGTGATCCGCACCCCGAACGAGCGGGCACATGCGGTGACTATGCGGCTGTTGACCTCTGACGCGGTGGTATAGCGCAGTGGTTGGCCTGTGACGTAACTACCGTCGCCGATCAGATGGGCCAGCAGGATCAGCTGCTGCGCGGGCCATATTTGCGCGGATGGGGGTTCCGGCAGCTTCCGCGCCAGGGCCAGTCGATCGCCGGGACGCAGTTGCTCGACCGTGCGCCAGCGCTCAGCGGTACGCAAACGATGCTCAGCGGTTGCCCGCAGCACCCGGCCGCTGGCTAGCGTGAGCAGGTATACGGGCTTGTTGCCCACGGCCCAGATGCGGTCGGAACGGGCCGACACCAGCTTGCCGTTGTCATCGACCGCCCACACTTCCACCTGGGTGCCGACCAGATCCCGAATCGGCCGCCTGCGACCGTCTTTCAGCACGACGCGGGTCGCGCCGCTTACGCATTCCCGCAGGTCCGACATGATGGGCCGCTTGTTGGGTCGCTGCTCCAGGCTGCGGTTGAGCTGGGACAGGGCGATCACCGGGATGTCCAGCTCCTTGGCCAGGGATTTCAACGACCGCGAGATGGCCGAGATCTCTGCCACTCGATTCTCGCGCGCCTCGGGGGCCTGCATGAGCTGCAGGTAGTCGATGACGACCAGTGCCAGGTCGCTATGCTCGCGCTTCAAGCGGCGGGCACGGGCGCGCACCTCGGTCGGCGACAGGGCCGGCGTATCGTCGATGAACAGCCGGGTCTTGGACAGGATGTTCACGGACGAGGTCAGGCGCGGCCATTCGTCTTCCTCCAGCTTGCCTGTCCGCACCCGGTGCTGATCGATCCGGCCCAGCGACGACATCATGCGCATAGCCAACGCCTCCCCCGGCATCTCCATGCTGAACACGGCCACCGGGCGCTGCGTCTCTACCGATACATTCTCCGCGATATTCATCGCGAAGCTAGTGTTGTGCACACAGATGTCATTGGCAACGAAGTTATGCGTCTCGGGGACCGTGAGATCATAGACCTGCTTATGCCCCACATATCGGATGGCCCTGATTTCGTCCCAATAGACGTCGCTGGTTGCCAGGTCCATCAGGTCTCGATCCCCCAAGGCCGTCGCCAGGCGCATAAGCCGCGACCGGCTGAGTGAACGTCGGCCCACATGGATGTTGCTTGCACCGGACAAGCCCGCCCGTTGGGCGAGGCGGCTCCAGGGCTCGTCCCCTCTACTGGCAGCGATCCGGTCCCAAAATTCGACCGGAATCAGATCGCGGTTTGTCTGACGACGTTTGTTGGCGATTGCGTCTGCTATCCGCGCGATCGCATCTTCCTTGCCGAAAATCCCGATCTCGGATACGAAGGCCCGGATGGATTCGGCATCCGTGATATCGAGTTGGTAAGCGGTGAACCTCTTCTTACCGTTCGTAACCGTCCGGTTACGCAACTTAGCGATGATGCCGAACCGCAGCAGGAGGTGCTGTAGTTGGCATATCAGGCGCTCGCTGACCGATGCATAGCCCAATTGCGCTTGACCGCTCGTAAGCAGGCTCGCCCAACCGTCGGTGGCAAAGAGACGATTGATGAAGAGTGCGATCTGCATCCGGGGCAGACGGAACACGCAATCCGGGGTGCACTTGGTATGTGCATCTTTGCCCCAAACACCCAGGTCGTCGAGCCAACGGGTAAGGGCGTTCGGTGCGTTCTTGGCCGCACTATCGCGCCCAGCAGGCAGCCAGGCGCCATCCTTGGTGCCGAAAAAGGTGCAGATCTTGCGGTACAGGCGTTCTCCCGGAATTGTGTTGCCTTTGGTCCAGTTACAGACGCTCGCCGCTGACGCACCGATGGCGTAGGCGAATTGGCGATCAGAGCAGGGTGATGCGTCAAGTGCGCTGCGTAACCGTTCCGCAAACCGGCGCCGGTTTTCCTCGATCCGGGATTTATCCGCGGCGATGAGAACATCCGGTGCCCGGTCACGCCGTGTCTGCAAGGTCGCGCGTACCCCACCGAAAGACTCGACGGCAGCGATAAAATCGGCCCGAATGCGTGGGTTCAAATTGGTGAACCTGGGTGTGGATTGGGTCAAAGCACCGTCACCCAGCAGATACGCCAACAGCTTTATCCGGCATTCCTCCATACCCTGGTTGCCGAATACGGACAATCTCCGCGGGACCGCGATGCGTTGCCCGACTGCCAACTCCGCCAGTGGCCGCCATCCGAAGGGCGTAAGATAGGGGTGGGTGGCGGTGGTCTCGATGGATCGCCCCAAGCGTGTCGTTACCCGAAAAACCGGCTTTTCACCATCGTCCACATAGGCCGCAGGGGAAGCCAATCCGAGCTTCCAGTGCCTATCCAACGACAGGAGACGCGCGCGCCTTCGACGACAGAGGGTTTCTATCGTCTCCAGGCTGCCGTCTTCCAGCAGGATTTCGGTGTCGGCCTGGACACATTTCCCCATCGAAGGCCGGCCCGCCACGATAATCAAGTCGGAGTTCTGGAGCCCTGAGGTCATTTCATCGAAATCCGGGAACCCGGTCGCCAGCCCCGTAATCCGCTCATCGCTGTTGTAGAGCCGATCGATACGATCGATGGCCGTGACCAGGAGCGACTTGAGCTCCTTGAAACCACCCCCGCGCGCCAGCTGCTCGGCGATCTCGAACACCCGCCGCTCCGCCTCGTCGAGGATCTCATTGTCCTTGCGATCCCCCGGCTTGTAGGCCAGATCGGCGATCTCCGTGCCCGCGTGAATGAGCTGCCGCAGCACCGAGTTGAAGCGCACGATCTTGGCATAGGCCTCCGCATTGGCCGCGCTCGGGGTGTCCTTGGCTAGGGAGCCCAAGTAAGGAAGGCCGCCGGTATCCTCGAGATTTCCGGTGCGCTCCAGGGTCTCCGCCAGGGTCACCACATCGAAGGGCTGATCGGCCTCTACCAGACGGCTGATCGCCTCGAAGACCAAGCGGTGCTCACGGCGGTAGAAATCACCCGCCGCCACCTTGTCCGCGATCTTGTCCCAGGTCTCGTTATCCAGCATCAAGCCGCCGAGGAGGGACTGCTCCGCCTGAATGGAGTGGGGCGGCACCCGCAGGTTCTCGGCCCCATAGGCGGCCTCCTCGGGATAGGCGGTAGCTTCAGGAAAAGCGGAGACGTCCGGCTCTGACATAGCCCACACCGCAGCGCTGAGATTCAATTTTTACATCGCTATCTGCGGTAGTGATAACGACATTAGATGACCCGTATGTCTGTGTCGGAGACTTCGTAGACAAGACGGTGCTCGCAGGTGATGCGACGTGACCAAGTGTGATCTTTCAAGTATTTCAGGGGTTCTGGTTTGCCGGTTCCACTGAAAGGGGTGTGCAGAACCTCTTCGCAGAATCTCAAAATCTTCCGGGCGATACGGGGGTCCTCTTGCACCCAGTACGAAAGATCCTCAAGAGCGTTGTTTGACAAGGTTAAGGTACGCTTTGAGGGCATCTAGGGTGGGAAAAGTTTTATCATTTGAGTGGTCGGCGAGCGACTGGAGAATCCGCTGGGCATTGGCAGGGGAGCGCATGAGATGGAAGGTCTCCTGCATGGAGTTATAGTCTTCGGCAGACAGAAGTACTACGTCCGCGCCGTTTTTACGTTGCACGAAAACGGGTTGGTGTTCGTTGCAAACTTGATCACAGGTATGTTTAAGCGTGTTACGTAATCGACTAATGGTGACAGTCATAGACATAGATATTACCTTTTACTCATGGCGGGGATATTAAGCGATAGCACGCCTCTACCATCAAAGCTCAACCAACCACAAAACCGCACGACGGTTTTGCGGTTGGATGTAGCGACTTGTTACAAGCTATTTATCTCGCCTGACTGTCAAGTCCCGCCAGATTATAGCCGGATACCCCAACCCAGGCCAAGGCAGGTCCGCCGGGACCCCGCCGTGATCGCAACGCGCGCGCCAACTGGTACACCGCCATGGCATAGTAGCTGCTGTGGTTGTAGCGCGTAATCACGTAGAAGTTCTCCAGCCCGAGCCAGTATTCGTAACCGCCGGCGGCATCCAACTTGATCAGGCTGACCCGCTCCCTGCCGTCGAGCCCGGCAGTCACAGCGATTCCGTTCCGACGCAAGGCCGCGAGGCTATAGGTGCTATCGAAGCCCGTCTTCATCGCCCCCACACCCGCACCGCTCGCGGACGTGCGAACCGCCACGGGCTCTCCCTTGCGCCAGCCGTGGGACGCGAAGTAGTTGGCGACGCTGCCGATGGCATCTACCGGATTCCACAGATCACGCTTACCATTGCCGTCGAAGTCCACCGCCCACCTGCGAAAGCTCGAGGGCATGAACTGGCACAGCCCCATGGCACCGGCGTAGGAGCCCTTGGGTCCGAAGGGATCCAAGCCCTCGTCGCGGGCCATGATCAGAAAGGACTCGAGCTCGCCGGTGAAAAACTTGGAGCGGCGCGGATAGTCGAAGGCCAGGGTCGCTAGGGCATCGATCACCCGGTGTTTTCCCAGATAGCCGCCGTAACGGGTCTCGACCCCGATGATGGCGACCACATACTCGGGTGGCACGCCGTACTGGGCCTGGGCCCGCCGGAGCACCTTGTCGTAGCGGCGCCAGAAGCCGATACCTTTCGAGATATTGTTCCGGGTGAGAAACTTGGCGCGATAACGGGTCCAGGCCCCGGTCGGTCCCTGGGACCGCTTGCCCCTGGGGCGATTGACCAAATCGAGAATCCACTGCTGCCGCTCGACCCACGAGAGGACCCGTTCCAGATCGGCCCGTCTGAAGCCCTCCTCCCGCACCAGCTTGTCGATCAACCGCGCCGCGGCAGGATAGCCCGCGTAATCGCCGGAGAGACCGGAGGTCGGAACGCCGACTTTCCCGACATAGGAGACCGACTTGGCCTGCCGGATCTCAGGTGGGGCGACCCACACCCGGCTCGTCGTTCGCACCTGCTGAGGCGACGCATCCGCGGCCTTTTCAGGGCTGGAGCCGCAGCCGGCAAACAAGGTTGCAACCAGTGCCCAGGCAGTGAAAAAAAAGATTCGCATTACCATTCCTCCCTTATTTCGAGCCGCAGAGACACAGAGGACACAGAGGACACAGAGGATTTCCTCGAAGCAATTTCCTGCATTCTCCTGCGGTCCATTCTCTACCAGGGCCTCATTTTTTCCGCAAATGAACGCGAATCAACGCAAATCGGTCACAATCGATTTGCCATTATTGACGGTTCTTGGTCCATTCAGGATGATTTGCGGCCATTTGCGTTGATTTGCGGACAAATTTTCCGTGAAGACTCTGCCGGCTCGATGTTATCGGTAATGGATGGGCTCCGCTTTGCCCATCCTACGGGCCAAATGTCAACACGCCCTAAGCCCCCGGAAGTACCATGACCGCATCCATCTCCACCGCTGCCCCCTTGGGCAAGGCGCTGACACCGATCACTGCCCGTGCCGGATAGGGCTCGCTGAAATACTCGGCCATGATCCGGTTGACCAAGGAAAAGTCTTCCGGATCCGTCAGGAAGACCGTGAGCTTGACCAGATCCGCCAGACTACCCCCGGCGGCAACGGCCACCGCCTCCAGGTTGTCGAAGACCCGGCGGATCTGTGCCTGGACATCGCCTTGCACCAGCTCCATGGTTTCGGGGACCAAGGGAATCTGACCCGAGAGGTAGAGCGTCTCGCCCACCCGCACGGCCTGGGAATAGGTCCCGATGGCCCGCGGGGCGCGGTCGGTGTCGATAATTCGCTTATTCATGATCGGTTGCTCGCTGCCTGCGGAAAAACAGGAAATCCCCAAGTCGCACCATAGGCAATGGGCCATGACAGGTCAATGGATGCTGGCGCGTCGAATCGGAAAGCATCGAGACTCGGGCCGGATGCTCAGGAAAAGAGCTGTCGCCACCAGCGTCTGCGACCCTTGGTGATCACCTGGGTCGTCGGCAGGTCGATGGGGGGAATCCGACTCATGATCCAGCCGGGCAGCGGTGGATTATCACTGTAGCCACAGGAAACCCCGAGATTGTTCGGGTCATAGATCTTGATAAAGCTGGGCGCCTGCAAGTCGTCGGCATAGACGATTCCGCAGTAATCCTCCTGGTGCTCCTCGCGCAGCAGTTTGTCTATCTCGGTCACAAAGATCTCGACGCGGGCGGTGTCCGCAGGTTCACCGGGCGGCTCCTCCCCCACCGCATAGAGATACCAACCGTCTCCCGAACCCGCGCGCACCCGGTCCCACAGGGCATCGAGCTGATGCCAACGCAAGGCGGCGGTAAAGCTACCCCTGAATGCCTGCAGATAGACCGGTTCCAAGCCGTCGATGCTGTACATGGGCTACTCCGAGCATGATTGATCTGACACCGCCGCTCCCAGGCCACGGCCGGCGGGGGAAGTACAAGGCCGCTATTCAAAAGGCGCACCGGATTGCTATATTTGGCCTTTTATAGAGGAGAATCCATATCCATGTCAGCACTCTTCGAATCCAAGCTCTCCGGATTGGCCCTGCTCAACCGCGGCAAGGTACGCGACATCTACCAGGTCGATGAGGACCAGCTGCTGATCGTCACCAGCGACCGTCTCTCCGCCTTTGACATCGTGTTGCCCCAACCTATCCCCGGTAAAGGCGAGGTGCTCACCCGCCTCTCCAATTTCTGGTTCGAGCAGACCCGAGATATGGTCCCCAATCACCGCTCCGACGTCACCCCGGATCAAGTCATCACCAACCCCAAGGAACGCACCCTGCTCGGCGACCGGGCCCTGATAGTGAAACGGCTCGATCCGCTGCCGGTGGAGGCCATCGTCCGCGGCTACATCATCGGCTCGGGCTGGAAGGACTACCAGCGCACGGGGGCGATCTGCGGCATCGGCTTGCCAAAGGGACTCGCCCAGGCAGACCAGCTGCCGGAGGCCATCTACACGCCCTCGACCAAGGCCACCGTCGGGGAACACGACGAGAACATCGACTTCAACCGCACGGTCGCGCTCATCGGCCGCGAGCTGGCCGAGCAAGTCCGGGACATCAGCCTGCGCATCTATACGACCTGCGCCGAATTTGCCCGCGACCGGGGCATCATCATCGCCGACACCAAGTTCGAGTTCGGCCTCGACACCGACGGCCGCCTGTATCTGATCGACGAAGTGCTCACCCCGGACTCCTCCCGCTTCTGGCCCCAGGACCAATACCGCCCCGGCATCAGCCCCCCCAGCTTCGATAAGCAGTTCGTCCGCGACTACCTCGAGGCCCTGGACTGGGACAAGACCCCCCCCGCCCCGGCGCTGCCTCAGGACATCATCGACAAGACCGCGGCCAAATACCGGGAGGCCGAGGAGCGTCTGACCCGGACTACTCTGTAGGGGACCTTGAAAAATCGCCTGCCCGCCAATCTTTCACGACGTGAAGTGAAGACACGGTTCATGGGAGCAGACCTGATCCGGTCAAGTCCCCATACTTGGCAATAGGTCCGCGCAGTACCTGATGGCGGGAAACCCGCCCGGCTCCCGGACGGGTGCCTTGGAGTCCGGTGCGAGCACCGCCAACAGCCAGCGAAAACCATAGTCCTTTGCCGTCTCCAGCACCTGCGGGCTGTCGTCGATTAACAGGGTACGTTCACGATCGAACGGCTCGATGGCTTGTACCCGGGGCCAGAAGTCGTCCGCTTCTTTGGGGCTCCCCAGATCGTGGGAGCAGATGATGTGCTCGAAATGGTCGGCCAGTGGTGTCTTCTCCAGCTTGAGGGCGATCGATTTCGGGTGGGCGTTGGTGACCAGTACCCGCCGTTTGCCCAGTGCGGTCAACGCTTCCAGAAAATCCACCACCTGGGGATGCATGACAATGAGGTGACCGACCTCCTGCTTGAGGAGTGCGATGTCCAGCGCCAGCTCACGGCTCCAGTGCTCGACGCAGTACCAGGCCAATGTACCTTCCCGATTGTGGTATCGCCCCAGGAGTTCGGCCCGTGCCCTAGCCAGAGGCAATCCACGTGCCGCGGCGTAGCGCAGGGGCACATGCTCGCGCCAGAAGTGGTTGTCGAAGTGCAAGTCGAGCAGGGTGCCGTCCATATCCAGGAAGACAGCGTCGACGGCATTCCAATCGATCATCGGGTTAAGGTAAGTCCAATTGGATGAAGATTATCGAAACTAGCATAAAAGAACTTTGGTAGCGGTTAAAGTTTAAATGGAAACATCGCCACTCGCAGGGGGTTGGGCACGCCACACGCAGCACCTCCTCTCCCGCCGGGAGAGAGCCTGCCCCGAGCGCAGCGAGGGGGCCGGAGAGAGGGGATCAAATCAAGCAACGGGGCATAATGAACCGCTCTACGCTAACCATTTAAAAATTTACCATTACCAGCCGCGTAGGGCGGATAAGCTTGCGCCATCCGCCGTATGCCAGCCACCTTCGGCGGGTGGTGGCCAGGCTCCCTCCTGCGTCGGGACGGGGCCTGGCCTGACCCGACCTATGGGCTCATACCGGATCGGCATCTGGGTGCACACTTTGGGGTCCGAGAGCCGCCAGCGCCAGAGGGTGCGGTGCCAGAATCGCTCGCCGGTGACTTGCAGGCGTTTGTGGAACAGGGCTTTGCTGGCGACGCCGACACCGCATTGCCAACGTGGCTCCGGGGGGCCGGTCGGGCTGTAGGTAACCGCGTTGAGGATTAAATCGGTGCGCGGTTTGATTGGCCAAGCGGACCGAAAAACCGATCTTCATTAGAGTTGTACCCTTTGTAACATGCTTTAAAATCAGTATGTTAAAAGAATCATTTGGTGTCTAACCCTTTGTTTCCTGGTTAATAACTACCGTACCGGCCTCATATTCCAATATAACTGATTGATTTTTAAGGACCTGCATCGGGTACAACTCTATTAAACCATGTGCCCTGTTCGGCTGTGGGGTGAAGAGCAAAAACAAGGTGGGTGTCCTTTTATCCCGATTCGACCCCCACTGCTTTTGCCATCCCTGGCGCCTGGATTCCGGCAATCCCTGCCGGAATGACGGGGTAGGGGT
>NZ_FLUY01001344.1 GCF_900092655.1 Candidatus Thiosymbion oneisti | reverse complement strand
AGTTAGTGTCAACGGCCTCAGTAGCAGAGCTTGCGTCGGCGCCGATAGAAATCGAGTAAGCCTCTGGCGGAGGTGTTGCGACGCGGGGGGTTGCGGTCTTGGCGCTGAGA
>NZ_FLUY01000950.1 GCF_900092655.1 Candidatus Thiosymbion oneisti | reverse complement strand
ACGGGGTCCCCAGTGCCAAGTCATGTGCACGCGAGCGGGAGCCGTTACGCGCAATGATCAGCGCGGAACAGGGCCGGGTCCC
>NZ_FLUY01001343.1 GCF_900092655.1 Candidatus Thiosymbion oneisti | reverse complement strand
CTGCTCTCTACTCTACTGGTTTAAACTTCACAGACTGGCCGCTGACGCCACCGTTTTTGCGACACCCTCCCACGGGGACGGACGTTATTCGTGTCCATTCGTGGTCCTTATGGGGGTCTCAGCGGCTTTGTGGCTTGGTATGAGCACCCTCAAACACTCATACCAAGCCACGGAGTCACAACGGGGCCCGCTACTTGCGCCCGTGTGAGCCCCACTGCCAGGCAACAATCACCATGGCGATAGCCAGGGCGGCGGCAGGGACGATGACGAGCCATTCCATCTAGGTATCCTCCAGTTCTTTGATGCGACGATAGGCACGGTGGTTGACGTACCCGATGATGATGGTGAACACCAACGCGATAACAGAGCCTACGATGGCCATGAGTGGGTGCGCCGTGGCATAGTTTTGCGCCAACCAGGCGATCAAGGAGGCATCCATGGCAACACAGACTGCAAAGACGACCTTGAGCCATCCGATTTCTTCCTTGAGATGATCAGTTCTTGACATGGATGCCATCTACCCTGGTGGTTGCCCCGCACAGCATCCCCAGCGTAACACCCCGGCCACTCGATCGAAACGGATTTCTCGCCGCCAACGCAAATGCGGCTCACAAGCCTCTGCGGCCGGGTATGAGCTATATTGAATATAGGAAAAAGTCAGTGCTCACCGCACCCTCGGCCACGCTCGGAATGTAGGATGTGGTGAGCCGCCGGGCGCGGGACGCGCCCGGCGGCGAACCGCATCGAAAAGGAAACGACGAATCCCGCGCATCCGCACGCATCAATTTTTTCGCGTAGCCCGTAGGGTGGGCTGTGCCCACCGGGTAGGCTGAACACCGCATGTTGGGCACCTGTCTGCGTGCGGGACGCACAGGCAGGTGGGCCATCCAAAGATGCGGTTCGCGCCGCTTCGTGATGCCATCCTGTAAGACCTGCCGCGCTCATCACATCACCAATGCGGTTCGCTGTCTGCCTACCCCCCCTCATGGAGCGATAGATTAGGTCGGCACAGACAGGTATCCCTGGGGCAGTAGGCAGACGCTCACCGCATCCTACGGCTGATTGATTTATTTTATGGGCGGTGGGCGCAGCCCACTACCGACAACGCGCGTTGGCATGACGCCTGCTTGTTTGATAGCTTAGAGATGCGGCGCGCCAGAGCGCCGAATCTGTCTATGGGTCCCGCAACACCCACTGCGTCGATAAGAACACCTGGTACCAGCGAGATCAGCGATGAGCCTTCGTGCCCTCCCTGCAGCGCAGGGACTCTATGACCCTACCCGCGAACACGATGCCTGTGGCGTCGGCTTTGTCTGCAACATCAAGAATCGCAAAAGCCACACCATCATCCGCCAGGGCCTGGAGATTCTGCAACGCCTGACCCATCGTGGTGCGGTGGGGGCCGATCCCAAGGCGGGTGACGGGGCCGGCATCCTGATCCAGCTTCCGGACGCCTTCTTCCGCGCCGTCGTGGACTTCGAACTGCCGCCTGTCGGCCAGTACGGCGTCGGCCATGTCTTTCTGCCCCAGGCCGCGGACAAGCGTCATGAGATGGAGACCCTGGTCGACCGTCATCTGACGGAGGGCGGACACCGGATCCTGGGCTGGCGCGATGTCCCGGTGGACAACCGCGACCTGGGCGAGAGCGTGCTTCCCACGGAGCCCTTTATCCGCCAGGTCTTCGTCGGCCGTCCCGCCGACTGCCCGGACCAGGACGGCTTCGAGCGCCGGCTGTTCACCACCCGCAAGGGCATGAGCAACGCGATCCGCCGGGCCGGCATCGACAAGACCGCCTATTACGTGACCTCCCTGTCTTCGCGCACCATTACCTACAAGGGGATGTTGCTCGCCGACCAGGTGGGTCGCTTTTACCTGGACCTACAGGACGAGCGCTTCGCGTCCGCCCTGGCCCTGGTCCACCAGCGTTTCTCGACCAATACCTTCCCCACCTGGGATCTGGCCCAACCCTTCCGCATGATCTGCCATAACGGGGAGATCAATACCCTGCGCGGCAATGTCAACTGGATGGCGGCGCGCCGGCATACCATGAAGTCCGAGGTCCTGGGCAGCGACCTGGACCGGATCTGGCCCCTGATCGCCGAGGGCCAGTCCGATTCGGCCTGCTTCGACAATGCCCTGGAGTTGCTGGTGATGGGCGGTTACTCCCTGGCCCACGCCATGATGCTCCTGATCCCCGAGGCCTGGGCCGGCAACGACCTGATGGACGAGCAGCGCCGTGCTTTCTACGAATATCACGCCGCCCTCATGGAGCCCTGGGACGGCCCCGCAGCGGTGGCCTTTACGGACGGCCGCCAGATCGGCGCCACCCTGGACCGCAACGGCCTGCGCCCGGCCCGCTATCTGGTCACCAATGACGACCTGGTGATCATGGCCTCCGAGATGGGGGTGCTGGACATCCCCGAAGAGAAGATCGTCAAGAAGTGGCGCCTGCAGCCGGGCAAGATGTTCCTCATCGACCTGGAGCAAGGTCGCATCATCGACGATGCGGAGGTCAAGGCCCAGCTGGCCGGTTCCCAGCCCTACCAGGAGTGGCTGCATAAGACCCAGATTGCCCTGGATACCCTGCCCACGGACGTGGCCCCCATGGCCCCGGACGGGGAGACCTTGCTGCACGCCCAGCAGGCGTTCGGCTACAGCCAGGAGGACATCAAGTTTCTGCTCACCCCCATGGTCCTGACGGGCCAGGAGGCCATCGGGTCCATGGGGGCGGATAACCCGCCCGCGGTGCTTTCCAACCGTGCCAAGCACCTCTCGACCTATTTCAAGCAGAACTTCGCCCAGGTGACCAACCCGGCCATCGACCCGATCCGCGAGGAGCTGGTGATGTCCCTGGTGTCCCTCATCGGCCCGCGACCCAATCTATTGGGGCTGACGGAGGCCGGCCGGCATAGGCGCCTGGAGGTCAAGCAGCCGGTCCTGACCAACGAGGACCTGGAACGGGTCCGCCACATCGAAGACAACACCGGCGGTGCCTTCCGCACCCGGACCCTGGATATGACCTATCCGGCGGATGAGGGCGCCGATGGCATGGCGCCAGCCCTGGAGCGGCTGTGTCAGGAGGCGGAGGATGCGGTGCTCGAGGACTACAATATCCTGATCCTCTCCGACCGCCACATGAACCGGGACTCCATCGCCATCCCGGCCCTGCTGGCGACCTCCGCCGTGCATCATCACCTGATCCGCCAGGGCCTACGGACCAGTTCGGGCCTGGTGGTGGAGACCGGCGCGGCCCTGGAGATCCACCACTTCGCGACCCTGGCCGGCTATGGGGCCGAGGCCATCAATCCCTACCTGGCCTTCGATACCATCAACGAGCTGTTGCCGCGGTTGCCCGAGCGGCTCGCTTTCGAGGCGGCCCAGCAAGGCTACATCAAGGCCGTGGGCAAGGGTCTGCTCAAGGTGATGTCGAAGATGGGGATCTCGACCTATCAGTCCTATTGCGGGGCCCAGATCTTCGACGCAGTGGGTCTTGCCACCCCCTTCGTGGACGCCTACTTCACTGGCACCCATACCCAGGTGGAAGGGGTCGGCCTCGACCAGATCGCCCAGGAGGCGGTACGCTGGCACCAGGCTGGCTATGGCGGCGCCCATATCTACCGCCGGCACCTGGACGTGGGCGGGGACTACGCCTTCCGTCTGCGCGGCGAAGACCATGTCTGGACGCCGGACACCATCGCCAAGCTCCAACACGCTACCCGCGCCGACAATGCCGAGACCTACGCAGAATACGCCCGGCTGGTCAACGAGCAGAGCGAGAAGCTGATGACCTTCCGCGGGCTCATGGACTTCAAGTGGGCGGACCGGTCCCTCCCCCTGGAGGAGGTCGAGCCCGCCACCGAGATCGTCAAACGCTTCGCCACCGGAGCCATGTCCTTCGGGTCCATCTCCTACGAGGCCCACTCCACCCTGGCGCGGGCCATGAATCGGCTCGGCGGCAAGTCCAATACCGGCGAGGGGGGCGAGGAGCCGGAGCGCTTCAATCCGCTCCCGGACGGGTCCCGCAACCCGGAACGCTCCGCGATCAAGCAGGTGGCCTCCGGGCGCTTCGGGGTGACCATCGAGTACCTGGCCAACTCCGATGACATCCAGATCAAGATCGCCCAGGGCGCCAAGCCGGGGGAGGGCGGTCAGCTCCCCGGCCACAAGGTCAACCGGCAGATCGCCCGGGTGCGCCACTCTACCCCCGGCGTGGGCCTGATCTCGCCGCCGCCGCACCACGACATCTACTCTATCGAGGACCTGGCCCAGCTGATCCACGACCTGAAGAACGCCAATCCCCAGGCCCGCATTTCAGTCAAGCTGGTGTCCGAGGTCGGCGTGGGCACGGTGGCCGCCGGGGTCTCCAAGGCCCACGCCGACCATGTGACCATCGCCGGCTACGACGGCGGCACCGGCGCCTCGCCCCTGACCTCCATCAAGCACGCCGGCTCGCCCTGGGAGATCGGCTTGGCCGAGACCCACCAGACCCTGGTGCTGAACCGTCTGCGCGGGCGCATCGCGGTCCAGGTCGATGGGGGCATGCGCACCGGCCGCGACGTGGCCATCGCCCTGCTGCTCGGCGCCGACGAGATCGGTTTCTCCACCGCCCCCCTGATCGTGTCGGGCTGCCTCATGATGCGCAAGTGCCATCTCAACACCTGCCCGGTGGGCTTGGCGACCCAGGACCCGGAGTTGCGCAAGAAGTTCACCGGCAAGCCGGAACATGTGGTCAACTACTTCTTCTTTGTGGCCGAGGAGGTGCGCCGCATCATGGCCAGGCTGGGCTTCCGCACGGCCAACGACATGATCGGGCAGACCGATCGCCTGGCGATGCGCCGCGCTATCGACCACTGGAAGGCCAAGGGCCTGGACTTTACCAAGCTCCTGACCAAGCCCCAGGTCCCCGCGAGCGTCGCGCTCTATAACTGCGAGTCCCAGGACCACGGCCTGGACAAGGCCCTGGACCATGAGCTGATTCGCCAGGCCGAGCCGGCCCTGGAGCGCGGTGAGCCGGTGCGCATCGAGCTCCCGGTCAGGAACTACCACCGCACCTTCGGCACCATGCTCTCGGGCCGGGTGGCCGAACGCTATGGCCTGGACGGACTGCCGGAGGATACTATTTATATCAAGGCCAAGGGCGTCGGCGGCCAGTCCTGGGGCGCCTGGGTCGCCAAGGGCGTCACCATCGAGCTGGAAGGCGAGGCCAACGACTATGTGGGTAAGGGCCTGTCCGGTGGCCGTCTGGTGGTCTACCCGCCCCGGGAATCGGGCATGGCGGGCCGGGCCGAAGACAACATCATCGTCGGCAACACCGTGCTCTACGGGGCCATCAGCGGCGAGTGCTACTTCCGCGGCGTGGCCGGCGAGCGCTTCTGCGTCCGCAACTCTGGCGCCACCGCCGTCATCGAAGGCGTGGGCGACCACGGCTGCGAGTACATGACCGGGGGCGTCATGGTCTGCTTAGGAGCCACCGGCCGCAACTTCGCCGCCGGCATGTCCGGCGGCATCGCCTATGTGCTCGACGAGGAAGGTGGCTTCGCCCGGCGCTGCAACATGGCCATGGTGGAGCTCGAGCCCGTCGTGGCCGAGGACGACGCCCTGGAGGCCCTCCACCAGAGCGGCGACCTGGAGACCATGGGCCGGGTGGACGTGAGCCACGACATGACCCGCTTCGATGCCGTCCGCCTGCGCCAGCTCATCACCAAGCACCTGCACTACACCGCAAGCCCGGTGGCCCGGCGCATCCTGGACGACTGGACCGCCTATCTGCCCCGGTTCGTCAAGGTCATGCCTGTGGACTACCGCCGCGCCCTGACCGAGATGCAGGCCCAACACCGGCGGCCGCCCCGGCTTCCCGCGCGGCAGTCACTAGGATCCTTGGATCCGCATCTCTAACAAATGAGTCGAGTTTGTGCGCTGCATAAAAAACTCACACTCGGGTACGCTGTACTCATTGCTTTTATCCACAGATTACGCAGATTTCCACAGATTGAAAACAGAAATAATCTGCGAGAATCTCCGTAATCTGCGGATAACGAACTTGTGTGCTACACAAAAAATTCACGCCTCGCCGGTCCGAGGCAGAGCATCGTTAGTCGTTTACGCCGCCTGACATCCCATGACCGATCCGCAAAACAACAGCGATGCCTACGACAGCCCCTGGAAAGAGGTACTCGAACATGCCTTCCCCGAGTTCATGGCCTTCTATTTCCCCGCGGCGCACGCCCAGATCGATTGGACACAAGGCCATGAATTCAAGAATACCGAACTGCGCCAGGTGGTGCGTGACGCGGAACTCGGCAAACGTTTTGCCGATACCCTGGTACAAGTTACCCTCAAGGATGGCGAACAACGCTGGATCTACATCCACATCGAGGTCCAGGGGCAACGCGACAGCGACTTTGCCAGGCGCATGTTCACCTATAACTACCGGCTCTTCGACCGCTACGCTCGTCCCATCGCCAGCCTCGCCGTGCTGGCCGATGAGGATGCCGGGTGGCGACCCGACCACTATGGTTTCGAGGTCCTGGGTTGTCGCCATACACTCGAATTTCCCGTTGTCAAACTCATCGACTATGCGGACCGTGCTGAATTACTCGGAGCGAACCCCAACCCCTTCGCCCTGGTTACCGCCGCGCATCTGCGTACCCGTCAGACCAAGAACGATCCCCAAGCCCGCTATCGGGCCAAGTTCAGTCTCGTGCGTTCGCTCTACCGGCAAGGGTGGGACAGGCAACGCGTATTGGACCTTTTCGCGGTCATCGACTGGATGATGCGTCTGCCGAACGTACTCGAGCAACGGCTCTGGCAAGCTATAGAAACCGTCGAAGGAGAAACCGAAATGCGCTACGTCACCAGCGTTGAACGATTGGCCATTCAGAGAGGGATGCAACAAGGCATGCAACAAGGCATGCAACAAGGCCTGGAGCAAGGCCGGCTGGAAGGGAAGATCGAGGGCCTGGAACGCCTGCTTGCCAAACGCTTCGGCCCCCTCGACGAAGCAACCCGCAAGCGCCTCGGTATGGCTACCCTGGAACAACTCGATCGCTGGACTGATCGCATTCTGGAAGCATCCACGGTAGACGCCGTGTTCGAGGAGCATTGAGACTCGTCGATCTGAGGCAAAGCCTCGCCAGGAGCTATCGAGCATGGGTAAACCCACCGGATTCATGGAATACGAGCGGTTGGACCGGGGCTACCAGCCCGCCGCCGATCGCGTCGTCCACTACCGAGAATTCCTCATCCCCCTCGCCGACGCGGACCTGAGCATCCAGGGCGCCCGCTGCATGGACTGCGGCATCCCCTACTGCCATCAAGGCTGTCCGGTGGACAACCTGATCCCCGACTGGAACGACCTGGTCTACCAAGGCGATTGGCAGGCGGCCATCGAGGTCCTGCACTCCACCAACAACTTCCCGGAGTTCACCGGCCGCATCTGCCCCGCCCCCTGCGAAGCCGCCTGCACCCTCAACCTGCACGACACCCCGGTCACCATCAAGACCATCGAATGCGCCATCATCGACAAGGCCTGGGAGCAAGGCTGGATCCAACCCCAGATCGCCCGCTACAAGACCCGCAAGCGGATCGCCGTGGTCGGCTCCGGCCCTGCCGGTCTGGCGGCGGCGCAACAGCTCGCCCGCGCCGGCCATTCCGTCAAGCTCTATGAGCGTCAGGACCGCATCGGTGGGCTGTTGCGCTACGGCATCCCGGATTTCAAGCTCGACAAGCAACTCATCGACCGGCGCATGGCCCAAATGCGCGCCGAGGGCGTGGAGTTTCACACCAATATACACGTCGGCATTGACATCCCAGCCCGGAAGCTGGTGGAGGACTATGACGCGGTGGTACTCGCCGGCGGCTCCGAGCAACCCAGAGATCTGGACATACCGGGCCGTGACCTCCAAGGCGTGCATTTCGCCATGGATTTTCTGCGTTCCAACAGCAAGCGCGTCCAAGGCGTCCATGTCCCGGACGCCGAGTTCATCAGCGCCGAAGGCAAGCAAGTCGTCGTCATCGGCGGCGGCGATACTGGCTCGGACTGCATCGGCACCGCCAACCGCCACGGCGCCAAATCCGTCACCCAACTCGAAATCCTGCCTCGCCCCCCGGAGCAAGAAAACAAGGGACTCACCTGGCCCGACTGGCCCAACAAGCTGCGAACCTCCAGCTCCCAGGAAGAAGGCTGCGAACGCATGTGGTCAGTAGCCACCAAGGCATTTGTCGCCGACGGCAACGGCAAGGTCAAGGCCATCGAATGCATCAAAGTAGACTGGACCAAGGACGACACCGGGACCTGGCGCATGACCGAGGTCCCAGGCTCCGGGTTCTCCCTGGAGGCCGATCTGGTCACCCTCGCCATGGGCTTCCTACACCCTGTACACGAAGGCATGCTCCAAGAGTTAGGCGTCGAGCGCGACGGGCGTGGCAATGTCAAGGGTCCCACCGAAGGCCCCGATGCCTATCACACCTCCATCCCAGGCGTCTTCGCCGCCGGCGACATGCGCCGCGGCCAATCCCTCGTCGTCTGGGCCATCCGCGAAGGCCGCCAATGCGCCCGCGCGGTGGACGAGTGGTTGATGGGGAGGTCGGATTTGGCGGGGTGAATCCCGGTGTTCTCCAGGATGGATGAAGTGGCCTGTGGGCCGCTTTTTCTTGACGGCTACAATACTTTGGTCGAAGGTAATCAGCAGGGTACAGCAATCTCACTGAGAGCCATCCAATGACCATCCATACCGACACTATCAATGAATACGCATACGATGGCGATTTCTACGACTGGACCATCAAGACATCCAAGCTCCTTCGCGAGGGACACATCGGCGAAGTGGATCTGGAACAGGTCGCGGAGGAAATCGAGGATATGGGAAAAAGCGACAAACGCGCCCTCTCCAGCTATCTGAAACTCCTGATGGTTCATCTACTCAAGTGGCATTACCAACCGAAGTACAGGGGCATCAGTTGGAAGCTCTCGATTACCAACGCACGCGACGAAATACAGGACCTGCTGAAGGACAGTCCCAGCCTGAACTCCAAAGTAGAGCAATTGATAACCGATCGATACGCTACCGCGCGTAAGCGTGCAAGTCTGGAGACCGGTCTCGCGCTCGATAGTTTTCCAAACGCTTGCCCTTTTTCGGTCGAACAACTGCTCGACGATGACTATTGGCCGGATTGAGGAAAAAGGGCCAGGTTCAATTTTTGAAAACTCCCCCCCTACCTGCTCGTAAAAGGAAAAAGAAGGTTAATTGAGCCTGGCCCCTTTTTGCCCCATCTCCGCGGGATGACGTTTGGCGTGAAACAGGATAAATTGGTGGATCCAATCAGATAGGCTTGCTCGGTGCGGATGCTATAGTGCGGACCTTCGGACCTTGGGAAAAAAGACACCCACTTTGTTTAGTGGACCAAAGACGACACCGGGCGTTGGCAAATGAGCGAGATTCCGGGCTCCAGGTTCTCCCTGGAGGCCGATCTGGTCACCCTCGCCATGGGTTTTCTACACCCCGTCCAGGCGGGTATGCTCGAAAAGCTGGGCGTCGAGCTCGACGGGCGTGGCAATGTCAAAGGTCCCACTCAAGGCCCCGACGCCTACCGCACCTCCCTCCCTAGCGTATTCGCCGCCGGCGACATGCGCCGTGGCCAATCCCTGGTGGTCTGGGCCATCCGCGAAGGCTGCCAGTGCGCCCGCGCGGTGGACGAGTGGTTGATGGGGAGGTCGGATTTGCCCTGACCGTTCAGTCCCTTAAGGATTTTGGCTCGATTTCGAACCCGATATGACAACCGGTATGCGCAAACAACGGACCGAATACAGCTCCCCTTTGGACGCCCTGGTAGCTATCACCAAGCGTCTGAGCCTGTTTGAAAGCCAACGCTCCATGAGCTCCGAGGAGTTTTTTGACCGCTACAGCAAAGGACAGCTACCCGACGAAGCGGATTTGATCGATTGGGTGAACGACTACCGCCATTACCTGGCCCTAAAAGCGGCATTGGAAAAACAACTTCGTCATGCCGCATGAAGTCCTGACGGCCTATCTCGAACGGATCGAGTCAGCCATAGCTTGTCTGCCTAATGTCTACATCGAGCGCTACGAGGAAGAAATCATCACCCCACTCAGGGCCAACCTGCGGATTCGTATCCGGTTCACTTCAGGCCGATTGCTGGAAGTGAACGAAGCAGTCTGCATCGAAGAAGGACGGTTGCGGCATCTGGACTACCGGTACCACTGTCAGGATGTCTCAGCCAAGTTACTGTTCCGCTATGACAGCACCCCACATTTTCCAGCCCTGACGCAATTTCCTCATCACAAACACCTTCTAAACAAGGTTATCGGCGTCGAAAAACCTGACATCCTGACAATCCTGGAAGAGGCAACGAAGCCGTTTCCAGCGTACAAGTCTTAAATTACCGAAATTACCGTTTTGGAAGGGGAAACAAAATGGGTGTCCTTATTTTGCTTTTATCGAGGAGGTGCTGCGGCGCTGGACGGCACTCTTCACCGGGCCGCTGCTGGTGACGCGGTATCTCTCTGAGTCGCAAGCGAAAATGACCCAGGCGGAGATTGCTAAGGTTGAAGAACTTGCCGAGGTCTACCGGGAACGGTTGCACGATTTGTCCTGGTTCATGCGCACCCTCAACGAGCACATTGCCCGCCGGGCCAATGCCGAGGATGAGGTGAGGGGACGTTTTTGGGAGGGTCACTTCAAGAGCCAGGCATTGCTCGATGAGCAGGCACTGCTGGCGGCGATGGCCTATGTGGATCTCAATCCGGTACGGGTGGGGCTGGCCGAGACGCCGGAGACTTCGGACTACACCTCGATTCAAGAGCGTGTCGGCGGATTGCCGAAGGAAGTTACATCTGAAGCCGGCTTGCAGGAGACCACGACGGTCAATGATCCCGGGGTAACGCTCGATGGGGAGCAATTACGGCCGGAAGCCGAGACGCAAGTCTTACCCCAGGCCCCGCTGATGCCCTTCGATGCCACCGCACAGACCCCCTGGGCAGTACCCTTTGCCTTCGAGGATTACCTGGAACTGGTCGATTGGACGGGCCGGGCGTTACGTGCGGATAAACGTGGGTACATTGATGCGCAAGAACCTAAGATCCTCGCGCGACTAGACATCGATGGGAAGCAGTTTATCGGCTATTCTGAACGTCTTCTCAAGGCGTTCGGAACGGCGGTCGGCGCACCGGCATCGCTTGCGAGTCTCTGCGCCCGGCGTCAGGCCAAATATCTGCGTGGCATCCAGACTGCGCGAGCGGTATTTGTGGCCAAACAGGCGGCGTGATGAGTTGAGCCCTCGAGCCCTCGCTCGGGCACTCGTGGGCAAAAAAGAACACCCATTTTGTTTAGATGTTGGGCTCGCCGGGCGGGCGCGGTAATGTCATAGAGGCCGTCTAAAGACTAAGGCTGGATCGAGGGACGAAACCCGCCAAACCAGGCTTGCCCGTAAAAGCTGGGTTTCGTTCCTCAACCCAGCCTACGGCCTACGGTCCTTTTTTAGACAGCCTCGTAGGTCCCAACCGAAAGGCCCCGATGCCTGTCACACCTCCCTCTCCGGTTCACCGCCGGCGACATGCACCGCGGCCAATCCCTGGTGGTCTGGGCCATCCGCGAAGGCCGCCAATGCGCCCGTGCTGTGGACAATGGTTGGTGGGGAGGTCGGATTTGCCGGGGTGAGTGGTACACTTCCACCAGCAGAGGAGCTTTCCTGCATGGTGGGATTAGTGTGTTAGATCGCATGCGGTCTAACACATGAAGGTCTGCATGCGATCTAAGAAAACTGTTAATCCTTAAGCCCGATTCGATCACGTATCCAGCTTGCCGGGCAATCAGAAATGATGACATTGGAAACAATAGAAACCGAAATTCAAAACTTATCGACCGAAGATCTTTCTGAATTTCGTCGCTGGTTTTTGGCTTTCGACGCAAGTGCATGGGATGCTCAAATTGAAAAAGATGCTGCTGAAGGAAAGCTTGATGCCTTGGCAGAAGAAGCACTGTATGAATACAGATCAGGCAAGGCAACAGAAATTTGAAACACTACGCATCAAGTAAGTTCTGGAGGATGTTTTATAATCTTCCAATAAGCACTCAGAATCTTGCGCGTGAAAATTATGTGTTGCTAAAAGAAAATCCATATCATCCATCGTTACATTTCAAGTCCGTTTGCAAGGGCAAGTATCGAAGCATCCGTATTGGAATTCATTATCGAGGGGAAATGGAATTTGCTGGAGTGAGGAACGGCTTGTGCAAGCTGCATCACGAATCGTTTCAATAGAATCAGCATTCACGAGCTTTGGACGAATGAAACGACGGGATTGCTTGCACTCCTCACATCGCCAAGATACCGTGCAATCTTATGAGACTTACGCTCGACATTCCCGATCCCTTGGTCGGCCATTTAACGGACATCGGAGAGAACCTTTCGCAGGCGGTGCTTGAAGGCTTTGCGGCAGATGCTTACCGGTCCGGCCAGTTGTCTCGCGCGGAGGTCGGCCACCTTCTAGGGCATGACTCCGTGTGGGAGACCGAAGAGTTTTTGTCACGGCATGACGCTTGGCCTTCACCAAGCCTGGACGAAGTGCTGTCGGATCTCAGACACCTGCGCTCCGCCGACATGCCGTGATTGTTGTCAGCGATACGTCTGTTCTTTGTTACTTGGCCATTCTTGATCTTGCCGATATCCTCAAACGCCGATTCGAGCGTGTCAGTATCCCGCGGGAGGTTGTAACCGAAGCGATGTTTCCGCGAGCTCCCGCGCCGCTTCAGGCTTTGCTTCAAAGTCTTCCTGATTGGTTAATCGTCGAATCGGCCCCACCGCTGGATCTTCCTGCCCTCGATCGTCTCGATCGAGGCGAAGCTGCCGCCATTCGCTTGGCGATCCATCAAAGGGCAGACTTTGTTCTAATGGATGAAAGGCTGGGAAGATGCGTCGCCGAACAGGTAGGTTTGCGCGTGGTCGGGACCTTGGGATTGATTGCTGATGCGGCAGAGCGGGAATGGCTCGATTTTGATGTTGCAATCAAACAACTCCTGAGCAAAACCAACTTTCGTGTATCGACCAAGGTTGTTGCCGAGGTGCGACAACGTATCCTGCCGCAACGATAACCCAAGAGTATCACGACCGTTTCCGTATCGGGAGTATTCTGCATTGCGGCTTTCTGTAGCATGGTACGTGGAAGTTGACAAACCACACCTCTATCCCCGGCGTATTCGCCGCCGGCGACATGCGCCGCGGCCAATCCCTGGTCGTCTGGGCCATCCGCGAAGGCCGCCAGTGCGCCCGTGCGGTGGACGAGTGGTTGATGGGGAGGTCGGATTTGCCCTAACCGTTCAGCTCCCCTTTGGATCTTGGCTCAATGCGAGCATGACTCTTTGATTTTTTGTTTTTGAGATGCAAGATACCGGAAGGGGGCTGAACGGTTATCACGGATGAGGGATAGGAGTCGTTGCGCTGCCTATCCGCAGTGCGAAGGGTTGATATAATAGCCCGATCAAGCACCCAGACCCCTTAGAAAGGCAACTTAAAAATGACGTATAAAGGGGAGATCATAGGTGCGATCATAGTGGGCATCTCCGCAATAGTAGCAGCGTTTATTGGGGGTGTTATCAATAATCCCGGAGAGGGTTCCTCTTACCCATGGGATGTTGAGGAAGAGGCTCGTAAGGCCGAGAAGCACAAAGCCGCAGTGGAAGCTGCTACCCACAGAGCTGAGAAACGCAAAGCCGCAGCGGAGGTTGCTGCCCGTAAGGCTGAGAAACGCAAAGCTGCAGCGGAGGCTGCTGCCCGCAGGGCCAAGGAGCGCCAAGCCGTAGCGGAGGCTGCTGCCCGTAAGGCCGAGGAGCGCCAAGCCGCAGCGGAGGTTACTGTCCGTAAGGCTGAGGAACGCAAAGCTGAAGCGGGGGCTGCTGCCCGCAGGGCCAAGGAGCGCCAAGCCGTAGCGGAGGTTGTTGCCCGTAAGGCCGAGGAACGCCAAGCTGAAGCGGAGGCTGCTGCCCACAAGGCTGAGAAACGCCAAGCTGAAGCGGAGGCTGCTGCTGGCAGGGCCGAGGAACACAAAGCCGTGTCTGGCTCTGACTTTAATTTTAGGTGGCACATAGAAGAAAAAGAAATGGAAAGAATACTAGAAGAAAAGAAATGAAATGGAAGAAAGAAATAATGGATGAACAGAGACAGTAACAATTATAAGGGCACCTTGAAAAAAAGGTGTTTTCGCCAACCAAGCGACTCTAAGCTATTGATTATCCAAGCGTGCCACAGACGAAAATCGTATTTTTCAAGGTGCCCATAAGTTGGAGATGGTAATGAATATTACTCAGAATTGGCGGTTTTATAGGGTTATTTTTGTTGTTGGAACCCTATGTATACAAGGTTGTGCTACAGAGCCGCGCTATACGGTAGCTGTACTGCACCCACAGGAATCCGAAATATGCGTGGATCAGGCCAGGAACTTAAAGCAGGCTTGCATCGAGGGTCGAAAAGAGACAGTAGATGAGTGTAAGCTAAGGGAACGAACAGCTTATCAGCAAAGCCTTCCAAACTATAATCGGGCGCTACGGGTAGCACAGAATGATTACAATAAATGCCTAAACTCTTGTGAGAAACAAAGAAGAAAAACAGATTATTATAATATGTATGGGCTTAATTGCTACAGTCGTTGTTATAGTTTAAGAGAGTATATTGATGAGATAAAATCACAAAAACCTTCTCCTAGAGAAGGAGAGTGTGAAATCTACTACGGTATTTGTGAATCTAAATATAATAGCATTTTCAAGAAGTGTGGAGGTTACAAGATTGAATTTTGCGTCGATAACTGTGACGAAGCTCCATATTTGGTTCGATGTCAAGAAGGAAAATGCCCTCCCGAACAATTAAAAATATATCGCTTTAGTATCATTTCTTCATTGAAGAAAGCCAAGAAGGCAAAATAGGGGACAGCACGTAGATCCTATGAAGGCCCGCAGAGTATAAAAAGGAAGTATAAAAAGGACACCCACTTGATATTTCAGGGACAGACCACGTTTAATGTCAAAACCGACGCAAATGTAGCCTAACACAACACTAAACCTGACCACGAAAAGTGCTGATACGCTTTGGGCCGCAGGTTAGGTTGATGTTAGTGCAACAAAGCAGGCCATGAGAACATGAGTAATATTGAATATCCTTTTGAAATGAGGCCATTTCTGAACAGGAAGGTGGCGGCTGGCTAATTATTTTTCCTGATTTACCAGGTTGTATGTCTGATGGAGAAACACCAGAGGAAACAATAAGGAATGGGCAAGATACTTTAGCCTGTTGGATTCAGGCGTGCAAAGAAGCAGGTAGAGAAATTTCATGTCCAGGCGAATCAACAATCCGAAAAAGTTTCTTGAAGGGTCCCCGAAAAAAATTGCGATTCCATCGGTAGTGTTGTATGAATTAGAATATGGAATTGCAAAATAAACATGAAGAATAAGGTGAAGCAAAGTGCCGGCATGATCGCCGGTCTCATCCTCGGCGCCTTTGCCGTGGGTGGCGTTAGCCTGGTAGCCGTTACCCACGCCCTGACGGTGGAGCGCATCGCCGCTAACGAGCGGGCGGCCACCCTGCGCAAGGTAGCGGCTATCATCCCTGCCGAGCAGATGGACAATGATCCGCTGCAGGACCGCATCGAGGTCAGCGCCCCGGATCTGCTGGGCGGTCCAATCAGCCGCGTCTACCGCATCCGCGGGGGCGGTAAGCCGCTGGCGGTGGTGCTGGATCCGGTCATCCCCAACGGCTACATGGGGCCCATCAAGCTGCTGATCTCCGTCCTGGCGGACGGCACTCTGGGGGGAGTGCGTGTGCTTGCGCACAAGGAAACCCCCGGACTCGGTGACAAGATCGAGCTGGCCAAGTCGGACTGGATATTGGGTTTCACCGGCAAGTCTTTGAACAACCCGCCGGAAGCCCAGTGGAGGGTGAAGCGTGACGGCGGCGTGTTCGACCAGTTTACAGGCGCCACCGTCACCCCGCGGTCCATCGTCCGGGCGGTCAAGGACACCCTGCGCTTCGTCGAGCAACGGGGCGCATCGCTTTACGACCGGCCCGCGGTGGCAACCCCGCAGGCAACGGGAGAATCCTGATGTCCGTCACATCCTATCGAGAAATCGCCGCCGACGGCCTGTGGCGCAACAATCAGGCCCTGGTGGCCCTGCTGGGGCTATGCCCGCTGCTGGCGACCACCACGACGGCGACCAATGGGCTCGGT
This sequence comes from Candidatus Thiosymbion oneisti, assembly GCF_900092655.1. GTDB lineage: Bacteria > Pseudomonadota > Gammaproteobacteria > Chromatiales > Chromatiaceae > Thiosymbion > Thiosymbion oneisti. The sequence goes on along the minus strand of NZ_FLUY01001343.1, from coordinate 3,619 downwards.
ATGGGGCTGGCAACCACTACGGTGCTGGTCTTATCCAACCTCACCATCTCCCTGATCCGTAACCTGGTGCGCCCGGAGATCCGGCTCCCGGTGTTCATGCTGGTGATCGCCTCCGTGGTCACCGTGGTCGAGCTCTGGATGCAGGCCTATTTCCACGCGCTCCATCAGGTGCTCGGGCTGTTCATCCCACTGATCGTCACCAACTGCGCTATCATCGGCCGCGCCGAGGCATTCGCCTCGAAGAATCCGTTGGATCGCGCCCTGGTGGATGGTTTGAGCATGGGCATCGGCTTTACCCTGGTGTTGACGACCCTGGGTGGTCTGCGCGAGCTCGTCGGGCAAGGCACCCTCTTCCACCAGGCCCACCTACTGTTGGGCGATGCCGCTCAGGGGCTCGGGCTGAATCTGGGACCGGATTTCCAAGGGGCCCTGTTCGCCATCCTGCCCCCAGGGGCCTTTATCGGACTTGGTCTATTAGTCGCCGTGAAGAACGGCCTCGATAAACGCGCTATGCGGCGCTTGCCTGGCGGCGGACAGGTCGGGGTCGTCCGAGTACAAACGCCGCTTAAATCACCGGCTACCGAATCGCCGGTTTCCGTTCGATGACCAAGGCAGGTCGTCTGTCTACTCCAAACCCACCGGGCGGCCTGTTGGGCCGCCACACGCCCCCCAGGCACCACTGCTGGTGGTTCTGGCCGGACGAGTGGGATTGGAAGAACCACGGATTCACACGGATGGACACTGATCCGTGTTTATCCGTGTCCATCCGTGGTTCTTTTTTGGGGGAGTCCGGTCTCCCCGGTGGGCACAGCCCACCCTACGTCCACGGCTCCAGCCTCAGGCGGGAATACCACCCATCCGAGCGATGATCGCCGATCCATAAGCCGATCCATAGGTTGCCGCTGGTTGTCTGGCTGGCGTGACTGGAACGCTTAGGTATCTCTTCCTGATCTGGGTCCAGCCTGCATTTGTCGCGCCCCCGCCGGTGGTCAGCACCGATCTCGGCGGGGGGGCGCCCAGCATGTGCAGGCGGCGATAGCCGGCTGCCTCGATGCGGGCGATGCCCTCGAGTAGCCCTTGGAAAAAGCGTCCATCGTCTGCGGGTCGCGGGCTCAGCCGTGGCTGGAGCGTGCCATCGTTGATGGGAAAGCGTTCGCCGGGGGCCGGCAACGGATAGTAGTCGAGTCCCGTGGGTAGATCCGGATCGAGGGTTGCGCTCAGCCGTCGGATTTCCCCGTCGTCGAAGTAACGTCGCAGCACCGCCCCACCGCTGTTGGATGCCCCGCCGATCAACCAGTGGGCGCCGAACCTGTGGCTGTAGATGCCGTATTGGGGCGCGGTGATTGATTCCCGTCCGATGATTTTGAGTACCAAAGTGCTGCCGAGGCAGGTAACGGCGTCGCCGGGCCTTACCGCCCCGGTGGCAACCACCACGGCGGTGCTGTCGGTGGTGCCGGCCAACACCAGGGTGTGCTCCGGCAGTCCCGTCGTCCGCGCCGCCGTGGCGCTCACCTGGCCCAGCCCGGTTCCCGGCGCCACCGCCCGCGGTAGTCCGACCGGCGCCAGCTCGAGGCGCGATAGCCACTGGGGCCAAGCCGCCGTCCGTGGGTCGAGGCCGAGCTTGAGGCAATTGTTCCAGTCGCTGACCCCGTAACGGCCGGTGAGGTAGCCGAGGAGCCAGTCCGCCTGGTGCAGGGCGAGGGTCCCAGGACCCGGGCGCAGCCGGCGCTTGAGAAACAACAGCTTGGCGAGACTGGAGCCGGCGCCGTGGACGGGGCTCAGCCGTGGCGCGACTTGCTCGATGCGCTCCGCCTCCGTCAGGCCACGACTGTCGTTGTACATGAGCGCCGGTCCCAGGGGTGTCCCCTCCGGATCACAAAGGAGTAGGGTAGCGGAGGTCCCGTCCAGGCACAGGGCTTGGGGAGCATAGGAGACCAATTGGCTGGTCAGCCCGCGCAGGACGCGGATGAGGGCCTCCTGCCACAGCCAGGGGTCCTGTTCGACCCCCCCGGCAGCGTCCCGCACGGGCTCCGACAGATCGGTCCGGTCCTCGGCGACGATGTTGCGCGCCTGGTCGATCGCCACCGCGCGGCAGCCGGAGGTGCCCAGATCGACGCCGATGTAACAGGGTCGGACCACGACTAATACAGCAGTACCGATAACATCAGTTTGATTCTGCCATCGGGAATTCTTTTTTTGCCGCAAATGAACGCCAATCAACGCAAATCAGTCGAGATCGGTTTGCCGTCATCAAGGGTTCTCGGTCCATTGACGTTGATTTGCGGCCATTTGCGTTTATTTGCGGACAGATTTTCCGTGGGGATCCTGCCGGCTCAATGTTGTGGGTAGTTGAGAGTATCTGTACTGGTCAGGCATCAGGGCAGCGAGACGGGGGAGGGCGGCTGCCAACCCGGCGCTCGGTGCTCGGCCACGACCGTGGTGTGGATACCCCCGCGCACGTTGAAGGCGGCGGTCAGGCGCATGAACCTGGGGTGCAGCACGGCGACCAAATCGCCTAGGATGCGATTGGTAACCGCCTCGTGAAAGGCCTCCTCATCGCGGTAGGACCAGACGTACAGCTTCAGGGACTTGAGCTCCACGCACAACTGGTCCGGGACGTACTCCAGGGTCAGCTCGGCGAAATCCGGCTGCCCGGTCTTGGGGCAAAGGCAAGTGAACTCCGGCACCCGGATGCGGATGCTGTAGTCACGTTCGGGCTCCGGATTGGGGAAGGTCTCAAGCGTTCGTTGGGGGGTACTCGGCATAGCAATCCTGAATGATTTGGCGCTGTTTGGGGGAAAGATCCCTCCTGCGTCGGGACAGGGTTTGACGTGTTGCGTTCGACGCATAAAGGTTTGTCGATCAACTTCGGTATCCGTGCCGGCGTCTTAACGCAACCTACACTCTAACCAAACAGCTTCTCAAAACCCCTCAGTAGAGGTGAATAGACCTACCCGCAGGTCTTGGGCCAGGTAGATCAGGCGTCCATCCACCTCGACCCTGCCGTCGCCGATACCCAGCACCAGCCTGCGGGAGATCACGCGCTTCATGTCGATGTGGTAGACCACCTTGGAGGCGGACGGCAGCACTTGACCTGTGAATTTGACCTCACCCACACCCAGGGCCCGGCCGTGGCCGGGGTTGCCGATCCAGGCCAGGTAAAAGCCTACCAGTTGCCACAGGGCGTCCAGACCGAGGCAGCCGGGCATGACCGGGTCACCGGGGAAGTGGCACGCGAAGAACCAGAGATCCGGCCGGATATCCAACTCGGCCAGGATCTCGCCCTTGCCATGGGCGCCACCGAAATCCGCGATGCGCAAGATGCGGTCCATCATAAGCATGTTCGGGATCGGCAGTTGGGCATTGCCCGGCCCGAACATGGCACCCTGACCGCACCGGATCAGCTGGTCTTTGGTAAAGGATTCCTCTTTGCTCATTGTATCTACCGGTCACATTTGTGACGTGCACAAACTTCGCACTCGTTCCCACGCAGCGCGTCACTGCCATTAAGTTAGTGTCAACGGCCTCAGTAGCAGAGCTTACGTCGGCGCCGATAGAAATCGAGTAAGCCTCTGGCGGAGGTGTTGCGACGCGGGGGGTTGCGGTCTTGGCGCTGAGA
>NZ_FLUY01000252.1 GCF_900092655.1 Candidatus Thiosymbion oneisti | reverse complement strand
GGGGGTGACCACCAGGGCGTCGAATTCCTTCACGCGCCCGTCGGGTAAACGGCGCTTGAGCCGCACCATGAGGTCATAGGCGGGCTCGTTCAGGCGTTCCTCGATGATACGGGGTAGACTCGGGGCAACCAGGTCTTCGACCAGGGTGCCCAGCTTGTTGGAGAGCTCCCCCCACTTTTTGTTCATCTCCCGAAGCTGCCGGCGCGTCTCGTCCTT
>NZ_FLUY01001692.1 GCF_900092655.1 Candidatus Thiosymbion oneisti | reverse complement strand
TCCCGCTCCCGCAGTGCGGTCTCATCGGGGGGGTAGTAGGGGATTTCTTCGTAGCCGGCAACGGGGTGATGGGCACCGTTGTCGTCGGCCAGGACCA
>NZ_FLUY01001606.1 GCF_900092655.1 Candidatus Thiosymbion oneisti | reverse complement strand
TAGGCCGTTTTTTTATCTCTTTGCTGTGACATTTACGGCAGGTATATACTTTAGTTTTAACAATCATGACTGAAAACCCCTTTGATTGATTTTGTAGATGAGTTATTCTACTCTAGCATTTAAAAAATACCACTACC
>NZ_FLUY01000166.1 GCF_900092655.1 Candidatus Thiosymbion oneisti | reverse complement strand
CGTGGGAGCAGACTTGTCCCGACGGAGGAGGGATCTTGACGCTCCAGCGTCGATTAAGCGCCTCGGTAGGCTAACCGCCAACGCCGATTAGCACAGAGGAGCTGAGTCCGCTGGAGCGGACAAGACGACGTTCCCACGCTGGAGCGTGGGAACGAGAATAACGCCTTGCAGGAGCGGACCCGCGAGCGCACGCCCCTCTCTGGTTCCCACGCAGCGCCTGGGAACGAGAAAACTCAGCCTGACTGATGACCATTTGGACCGGCAACTCGGCAT
>NZ_FLUY01001340.1 GCF_900092655.1 Candidatus Thiosymbion oneisti | reverse complement strand
TGAAAATCCTGTGAATCCTGTCCGATTGGAACTTTGCAATGAGCGTTCAGAACTGGATCACTACATGTTGAGCACTATCGAGTTGGCTTAAGAAACGCCGGAGCGTCAGGATTTGCTCCCACGCCGGCGCGTGGGAGCCGGAAGAACAGCCTCTTGCCGGCAAATCCTGGCCGGCAGGATGCCGGCGTTCCCAGCGCCGCGGCGGGATGCACTACGCTTTCCCGCCCTACGGTCCTGTTATCCAATTAGGGCGTATTGACATTTAGCAGGTCCGCACAGCGGACCCTACAGTCAATCAGATGGTTAGCGTAGGGTCCGCTGTGCGGACCGCCGGAATGTTGCAGTCATTCAACAGGTGAAAACAGTCGATTAGCATTAAATGTCAACAGGATCTAGTACAGGATTTCCAGGATTCACAGGATTTTTCTTCGTTTTAATTTCGTATCCCATTTCACCTGATTTTGCTATAGGGAATGCCCGACCTGGCATTCCAAACAGTTTATGGAACGGCGGGTCGGCCGTTCCCTACAAAAATGCCGTTCCCTACAAAAATAAAGAATCTTGTTAATCCTGAAAATCCTGTGAATCCTGTCCGATTGGAACTTTGCAATG
>NZ_FLUY01000686.1 GCF_900092655.1 Candidatus Thiosymbion oneisti | reverse complement strand
TCAGTCAGGCTGAGTTTTCTCGTTCCCAGGCGCTGCGTGGGAACCAGAGACCGGGAGCGGGGCTTTTGCGACACCCTCCCG
>NZ_FLUY01001239.1 GCF_900092655.1 Candidatus Thiosymbion oneisti | reverse complement strand
TGGGGGTGTTCCGTGGTGGACGATAGGGCGTTTTGGCATCCAGGGCGGTGAATTCGCAGTGGAAGACCGGGCCGGTGCCGGCCGTACCGGAGGAGCCGAAGACATCGGAGCACAGTTGGTAATCGGCGGAGAGGAGCAGGTATTCCCGGTTCTGGTCTTGGCGGGGATATTTGGTCAGCTTGAAGCGTGCCCCGGTGGCCAGGCCACGGGCATTGCCGCTGCCCTTTACGGTCTCGTAGTCCACATGTAGCTCTTCGATGCGCGCCCGCACCCAGTCGTCGCCCTGATCGTACTGGGTGTAGCCGCCTGGGTAGTCGTAGATTTCCAGCGCCGCATGGGGGTGCGGCTGGGGGTCGTCTAGAGGTATGAATCGAGTTCCTGAATTATTTGGCGCGGCCTGGAGGACCGGACGTGTTGGGTTACGGCGCGTTCGACGCTGTGCCCTCCGTGGCGTTTCTCGGTGCGCCTAACCCAACCTACACCCGACGCGAGGTTGGCGCGGACCGGCAGCGCAGGGGTAATATGGGTGTAGGTTGCGTTAAGACGCCGGCACTGACTTGGCAGATAATCAGCGAGCCTTGGTGCGTCGAACGCAACACGTCAAACCCTGTCCCGACGCAGGAGGGATCTTTTTCCTCCAGACAACGCCAAGTAATTCAGATCGCTGCTCAGTGTTGGGTTACGGCGCGTTCGGCGCTGTGCCCTCCGCGGCGTTTCTCGGTGCGCCTAACCCAACCTACACCCGACGCGAGGTCGGCGTGGACTGGCAGCGCAGGGGTAATATGGGTGTAGGTTGCGTTAAGACGCTGGCACTGGCTTGGCAGACGATCAGCGAGCCTTGGTGCGTCGAACGCAACACATCAGGCATCCAAACCGGAACATGAATGCTTTGTAGAGGGTTACGTGTGCTGTTTCGGCGCTCGCAGATCCCAGTTCCCGGAAGAGTCCGCGTAGGGCGGATAAGCTTGCGCCATCCGCCGGATGCCAGCTACCTCCGGCGGGTGGTGGCCAGGCTCCCTCCTGCATCGGGACGGGGCCTGGCCTGACCCGACCTATGGGCTGCCACCCGCCGCCATCCGGCGGGTGACGGCGCGCCCACCGCCGCGGCAATCGCGGCGCCTGGCGCACGCGCCTGACCCGCCCTACGGGCTTGCCGCAAGCGGCGGGGAATTCGACCTACAGAGATTAAATCGGCGACTGTTCGGTAAACCAGCGCGCCTGGCAGTCCGTTCTCTCCCCTTTGTGGTAGCATCGAGACTCGTCCGCGTCTTATCGTCCCGTGCCCGTCGTAATCCCTGAAGGAGCAGCCGCCATGTCCGAGTTTAGTACTCCATTTCGCCTTATTTTCCGTTCTCAGCGAGGCGAGAAGCGGTCAGATGCGAGGCGCGCGAGCGCAGGAATAGCCGGTCCTCTTTCAAGCTCGCG
>NZ_FLUY01001339.1 GCF_900092655.1 Candidatus Thiosymbion oneisti | reverse complement strand
GCGGGTCGGCCGTTCCCTACAAAAATAAAGAATCTTGTTAATCCTGAAAATCCTGTGAATCCTGTCCGATTGGAACTTTGCAATG
>NZ_FLUY01001703.1 GCF_900092655.1 Candidatus Thiosymbion oneisti | reverse complement strand
GGGCAACACAATTTTTCTAAACTGGGCAGCATAGCTTTCTCCTTATCCCACATGGTGCAGAATTTAACGTGAAATACCACTGTTGTCCCGTTAAACTTGGGTGGTTACCAGATAACTATCTGAAATGTAGATAAAAACATCCATTTTCGGGGTGTCACCGACTTGAACGCAAAAACC
>NZ_FLUY01000901.1 GCF_900092655.1 Candidatus Thiosymbion oneisti | reverse complement strand
GAAATTGCGAAAAAACGCAATGACGCAAGGACGCCAAGCCGCAAAGAAAGAACAAAGAAACTTTGCGTCTTGGCGCCATTGCGTCGTGGCGTTAAATGGGCCGGAAAGTGAGCGGC
>NZ_FLUY01001337.1 GCF_900092655.1 Candidatus Thiosymbion oneisti | reverse complement strand
TGAACTCGATGTAGCCTTCCTTCAGCCGATCTGCATCTTGCAGGCCAGTGTCGTTATTGGCACCCGTGAAGGCAGCCATATTCAGCTCCTTCTCGGTATTCGTGCTCCCGATGAAACAGCTGTCGTCGGCCGTCGTGAGCACTGCCTTCCCGTCCTTCTCTTGGAGTACGGCAGCCCACATGTCGTTCGCCGACAGGGCGACGTTGAAGTCGAGTACGTCACGGGTATTGTGGCCTTCGTGGATGCGGATCTTGACCACGATCGGTTTGGATTCGGTGTTGGTCAGGTTGATCAAGGTCATCCAGCCGTTGCGGGTGGTGTAGTAGGGAGCAATGGCCACCTC
>NZ_FLUY01001710.1 GCF_900092655.1 Candidatus Thiosymbion oneisti | reverse complement strand
CTGGTTTGCTGGGTCTCGTCCCTCGACCCAGCCTACCGATTTAAAATCAATGGCTTAGTTTTTAGACAGCCTCTAAGGTCCGCACGGACCATACCGTAGGTTGCGTTAAAACACCACCATTACAGAAGATCAGCAAGTCCCCGCGCTAGGTAGGACAGCACAGGCAGGCATTCTAGGGGTAGGGGATAGGCGCTCACCACATCCTACACGCAAAGCAAAACCTCTGTGGGCAGGCAGCTGCAACGGCTGAAGACCGGCAGCTGAAAGCAGCTTGTTACTCACGCGCATCCAAATCCTCTGAGTAACATCAAAGTCTCATCGGCATTACCACAAACGTCTCCTTCTCCTTACCTTTATTCCGCAGAATCACGCTACCGTCTGAATCTTTAAACCCAATCTCGACTTCATCTTCTTCCAGAACATTCAGTATATCTATCAAGTACCCAACATTGAACCCAATGACCATCGGCTCTTGAGAATAGGTTATCCCCAGCTCTTCCTCTGCTTCTTCCTTTTCCGGATTCTGCGTTTGAAGCCTGAGCTCTCCCTGATCCAAACTGAACCTCACCCCTCGATACTTTTCATTCGACAAAATCGACGTCCGAAACAGCGCCTGCTTCAGCGTATCTCTATCAACATAGGCAATTCGTTCCGGCGCTGGCGGTACTACCCGCTCATAATCCGGATAGCGGCCATCAACAAGCTTCGATGTCACCAATACATCTCCTATGACAGCTCGAAACATCTTCTCCGAGATTTCTATCTGAACTCTCTCATTTGCATCCCCCCCACCAAGCAGCCGGTTCAGCTCCAATACTGTCTTCCTCGGAAGAACGATCTGCATTCCTTCCTCAACTCCCAGCGGTAGCATTTCCTCCACCTTAGCCAGACGATGACCATCAGTTGCAACTGCTACTAGCCTATCCGATTTCAGCTCCAGAAGAAGACCATTCAAATAATAGCGGACATCTTGATGTGCCATTGCAAACGCCGTTTTCTCGAAGAGATGCTTCAGCGTTTGCCGCTCAACATCGACATTCTGCATCCCTTCATTTCTCTCCATAACTGGAAAATCACTTGCCGGCAAGGTACTCAACGTAAAACGACTCCTTCCTGCAACCAAAGATGCGCGATTTTCTTCTACCTTCAACACTATTCCCGTTCCCTCGGGTAATGCCCTGCAAATCTCGATCAGCTTCCTTGCCGGTAGTGTTATCTCTCCCGACTGCTCAACCGTCGAATCGGACTTCGCATGGACTTCTATTTCCAAGTCGGTTCCGGTAATTTGCACGGAATCGTCCTCCGCTGATATCAGCAGATTGCCGAGTATTGGGAGCGTCTGCCGTCGCTCCACGACTCCTCCTACCTTTGTGAGCACCGGCATCAGGGTCTCTCGATTCACATGTATTTTCATTATTAGATCCCCTGTATATTGATATATTTATAGTTAATCTTGTGGATAACTGAACAGATCTCTTTTTTCTTTTGCTTTCAGTTTGTTATCAATAAATGTACTATTGAAATCTCTTGTGATTCCCTGTTTATAATCTGTGGATTTATCCACAAGGTTCCGTTGTCAAAAGTTGCTCACCGGTTATCCACATCAAACCGTCAGGGTTCGCAACAGGTTTTTGTAATCTTCTTCAATAGTTATGTCACTTTCACGTAACTCCTTGATTTTTTTTGTTGCGTGGATCACCGTGGTGTGATCCCTTCCTCCAAAGGCACTGCCGATTTCAGGCAGGCTATGTTTGGTCAGCTCCTTAGTAAGTGTCATGGCAAGTTGGCGAGGTCTGGCGATCGATCTACTTCGTTTATTGGAGGTCAGATCCGCAGACCTGATTTTGTAGTATTCCGCAACTGTCTTTTGAATGTTCTCTATGGTTACCTGCCTGTCTTGAGCAGCCAGCATGTCTCGAAGTGCATTCCTGGCAAACTCGAGGTTTATTGGAATACCGGTAAACTGTGAGTTTGCTACTAAGCGCCGTAATGCCCCCTCGAGATCTCGGATATTCGAGCGGACATGTCTCCCGACAAAGAAGGTAACGTCTTCCGGTAAGTCGATACCAATGTGGATCGCCTTACTTTGCAGGATGGCTACACGTGTCTCCAAGTCCGGAGGTTCAATCGCAACGGTAAGACCCCAACCGAATCTTGACTTTAATCTTTCTTCCAGCCCATTGACCTCTTTCGGGAACCGATCGCTTGATAACACAATCTGTTGTTTGGATTCGAAAAGGGCATTGAAGGTGTGAAAGACCTCTTCTTGTGATCGTTCCTTACCCGCGAAGAACTGGACATCATCGATAAGCAGCGTATTGACGGTTCGGTAGCGTTTTTTGAATTCCTCGATCCGATTATGCTGTAGGGATTTCACCATCTCAGTGACAAATCGTTCTGAGTGAAGGTAGGCTACATGTGCTGAGGGATTGTTATCCAACACCATATTTCCGATTGCATGCATTAGGTGGGTCTTTCCTAACCCGACACCTCCGTATACAAATAATGGGTTGTATACAGTCCCAGGGTTGGTGCCTATCTGAATCGATGCTGCCCTGGCTATTTGGTTCGATTTTCCTTCGACAAATGTGTCAAACGTAAACTCGGGGGTCAGGTTGCTTGCGGAGCGGTGTTCCCGGGACTTCACCTGAGGTACGAATGTATTTCCTCCCTTGGTTTCTGTTGGATCGCTAGGTCGTTGTAAGGTGCCGATCTCAAATAGGATTGTGTGGGTTTTCCCACCGCTCAGGTGGGAGCAGACCTCTATGATCCGTTGCTCATAGTGTTGTATGACCCAATTCCTTACGAAGTGGTTAGGGGCGTACAGCTTGAGCTGACCATTCTCTTCAGTTGCCTGGAGGGGGAGTATCCAGGTATTATACTCAGTTGTCGTCAGATCGCCTTTGAGGCGGGAGGCACATTGATTCCAGATTCCCACGGATATTTGATCTCTCTGTCTATAAGCCTGTTACTGGTGGGGATCCGCAGAAACTTGTATCGACTTTCAGTATATATCGAAGGATCTGCGGATTGTATGACCGCATCGTGAAGATGGAAGTTTATATCGGTTTCCGTTACTTATCCACAAGCGTGGACCCCTAGAAAAGATTGCGGGAGATCTGTTTTTCCCTTAACCTGTTGTTTTTATTAATGTACTAGAGGCATTTTTAGGAAAAATGCTGGTTGTCGTTGACCTTACGGCCACTGAGAAAATATAATTCGAGCCTTTTCCAATCAGGTCACTTAGCGGCGAGTGAGCACTGTGCTCCTTGAAATCGACAAATGAAAAGAACCTTCCAGCCAAGCCGGCTAAAGCGTGCCCGGACCCATGGTTTTCGTGCACGTATGTCTACTCGCGGTGGGCGTAAGGTACTAGCGGCGCGTCGTGCAAAGGGGCGTGCGTGTCTCTCAGCCTGATCACCAGGGCCCTCAGAGGAGTCCCCCTCAGAAGAGTCCTATAGATACGTGCTTTCCACACCAGGCGCGCCTAAGGCGATCAGGGGATTTTCGGAGTCTGTTTGCCCAACCGGTGACGTCGACTGATTCCTGCTTCGCGGTTTTCGCTCAGCGCAATGGTCGTAAACCGGGACGCCTGGGGCTTGCGATTTCAAAGAGATACGCTCGGCGGGCCGTTGACCGGAGCCGTATGAAACGCATTGTGCGTGAAAGCTTTCGTCAGCATCGCCATTCCCTGCAGGGTATTGATCTGGCAGTGCTCTGTCGTCCCCATGCCGTAACTTTGCCGAACAGCCGGCTCTTCTCCTCCCTAGCTGCACACTGGAAACGGGTTCGGGAACGATTATGCGTGGTCTGTTAGTTGGTCTCCTCCGTGGTTACCAATATTTAATCAGTCCGTTACTTGGGAGCCACTGTCGCTTCTATCCAAGCTGTTCCCATTACGCCGTTGAGGCGATTGAGACCTATGGGGCGCTGCGGGGTACCGGGTTTGCTTTGCAGCGCCTGCTGCGGTGTCATCCCTGGCATCCTGGTGGATATGATCCGGTCCCAGGAACATCCGACGATACCCCCCATGGTTAATCTGCGTCTCCTGTTATTCTTTGCGCTTGCCGTCGTCCTGCTACTGATCTATCAGGCATGGATGAAAGACTATGGACGTCCTGTTGTCCAGTCCGAGGCTGCACAGCAACCTCCTGTCCTGACTAAGGAGACCTCTGAGGTGGATGGTACCCCGGATGTCTCGGAGATACCGGATGCGCCTACGCTGACAGTAGCTGCCACGCCTGTCCCATCCGTGCAAGCGGTGGCAAATGAAGACCTCATTCGCGTAGAAACCGACTTGTTGAAATTGGAGATCTCGCGGCGGGGTGCCACTATTACCAGCGCTTGGTTAAAGGATTACGCCGTAGTGGCGGAGGATTCGGGAACCAGGTTCCGGCTGTTCAAGCCGAGTCCACCGAACATGTTCATCGCCCAATCCGGGCTCCTAGGGGGCAAGCAAGGGCAGTTACCAACACATCAGGCAACCTTTTCCAGTGCTCGCGACCACTTCGTCCTTGGACCGAACGAGAATGAGCTGATTGTCGAACTGCTCTGGACCCACCCCTCTGGGGTTGAGGTAAAGAAGCGTTATAGATTCCAACGGGGTAGCTATGTCGTTCAACTTGTGCAGGTTATGACCAATAACACCGGCTCATCGCTGGTGATTCGCTCTTATGAGCAACTCCAAAGGACCGAGCTGGTTGACCCGAATGCCTCTCAATTCATCTATACCTACACAGGAGGTGTGTACTACAGCCCGGAAGATAAGTATACCAAGGAATCCTTCGGTGACATGCGGGACAAGAAGCTGCAGCGCGTTGTTTCTGATGGCTGGATTGCAATGATCCAACACTACTTCATGTCGGCCTGGATCGCGCCTAGCGGCACCGTAGAAACCTTCTATACCAATGTCCTCAATGGGTCCCGCTATATCATCGGTAAGTACTCCGAGCCTGTGACGCTGCCTCCCGGTGTTACGCACAGCTTTGAGAACCGTCTCTTCATAGGACCCAAGTTGCAGGATACCCTTGTATCCATTGCACCTGGGCTGGAGCTTGCAGTCGATTATGGTTGGCTGACCATCCTGGCCCAACCTATCTACTGGTTACTCAGCAAGATTCACGCGGTGGTCGGTAACTGGGGTTGGGCCATCATTATCCTCACTATCCTGATCAAAGCGGCCTTCTATAAGCTGTCCGAGACCAGCTATAAGTCCATGGCCAACATGCGCAAGATGACGCCACGGATGCAGGCCCTCAAAGATCGATATGGAGATGATAAGCAACGCCTGAATCAGGCTATGATGGAGCTTTATAAGAAGGAGAAGATCAATCCCCTCGGCGGTTGCTTGCCAATCCTGGTGCAGATCCCTGTATTCATAGCCCTCTATTGGGTCTTGCTTGAGAGCGTTGAGCTCAGGCACGCGCCTTTTGCACTCTGGATCAATAACCTATCCAGCCCCGACCCCTACTTCGTGCTGCCCCTGGTCATGGGTGTCTCCATGTTCATTCAGCAGAAGCTCAATCCAACACCCCCGGACCCGATCCAGGCCAAGGTGATGATGAGCCTCCCTTTTGTTTTCACCATCTTCTTCGCCTTTTTCCCTGCCGGGCTTGTACTTTACTGGGTGGTTAATAACATTCTGTCCATTGCTCAACAATGGCATATTACCCGTAACGTCGAGAAAGCGGCGGCTAAGGCCAAGGCCTGAAGTAACTGTTTCGGTCTCTAGCTCTATTCCGGCAGGGATTGCCCGAATCCAGATGCTATGGATGGCAAAAACAGTCTAGAATGGGCAGTCTTTGCTACTTGGGGGAAGAAAGAGATGTGTCAAAATGTACGCAACTCGCTGGGGTAGGAACACACGATAGAAGAACTCTATTAAAGTTATTTGCAATTCGAGAATTCAGAAGATCGAATAGATGCCAGATTCTTGTTTCCATTGCAACTCGAGCAGTTCAACTCGTAAATGGAGCAACTAATCCTGCGGATGCTTTAATCGGAGATCTTGAAGCGGTACTTATAGTCGCAAATATGACTGATTGTCGTGGTCGAGGCCCATATTTTGCGGGAAATATTTCAGGGGCTTCCGGTTTTAAGCGCAACTTACGGGGCCCCTATAATCAAGTGCAGCATGCTGTTGCTGGAATTGTTATAGGCTACCGACACGGATGGGTTGGGCATCATAAAATAAGGGTAATGGGAATCACTTTTCTCCGCAAAGGTTTGATAGGAAGCTCATCATACACATTAAGCACTACCTGGAAAGCGAGCATTGAATGGTACGGAGGCTTCTTAATTGGACTGTGAATAATGAATGTCAACGGCCTTTAATAGTTACTGTGGCAGCACGGAGACCATAACGGCCATCGCTACACCGCCGGGCATTGGTGGTGTGGGTATTGTTCGTGTCTCCGGGCCCCTAGCTTCAGTTGTAGCTGAAGGTCTGATTGGCCGCGTACCCAAACCACGCTTTGCGACTCTGGCTGACTTTCGTGCCCGGGACGGTGAGGTCATTGATCAGGGCATTGTCCTGTTCTTTCCTGCCCCCAGATCCTTTACTGGCGAGGATGTTTTGGAGTTGCAGGGACATGGAGGTCCGGTGGTCCTGGATCTACTCCTGCAACGTGCCCTGGAGCTGGGTGCCCGTCCGGCTCGCCCCGGTGAATTCAGTGAGCGGGCATTTCTGAACGGCAAGCTCGATTTGGCCCAGGCGGAGGCCGTGGCGGATCTAATTGAGAGCACCACCGAGGTAGCTGCGAGATTGGCTGGCCGCACCCTGCAAGGAGAGCTTTCGCGTCGGGTCGAAGGTCTGCTTGAAGGGATCGTTCATCTGCGTAGCTTCGTGGAAGCGGCCATCGACTTTCCTGATGAGGAGATCGACTTTATCGCTGATTCACAAGTCGAAGCCGATCTACAAGACCTGATCCATGATGCAAGAGGTTTGCTCACCAGTGGCCACCAGGGTCACCTGATCCGTGAGGGACTCGACCTGGTCATCGCAGGTCCCCCTAATGCCGGTAAATCGAGCCTACTCAATGCCCTTGCTGGGGTCGATGCCGCGATCGTCACTGATATCCCCGGCACGACCCGGGATCTGCTACGCCAGCAGATCCAGATCGGCGGTATGCCCCTGCACATCATCGATACCGCCGGGCTGCGCCCCGCACGGGACCCTATCGAGCAGGAAGGCGTTCGCCGTGCCCGTGAGCAGATCGAGCAAGCCGATCATATCCTTTGGGTCTTTGATGGGCAGTCCGACCCGGACCATAGGGACTTCGATGTAAGTAGGCTACCGGCCCATGTTCCCCTTACCTATGTGCGTAACAAGATCGATCTGACTGGGACCCCTGCGGGTCTCAAGCAGGGGCCTTCAGGACCGGAGGTTGCAATCTCCGCCCTTACGGGTGCCGGGGTGGATGTCCTATGTGAACACCTCAAGGCGATCTGCGGTTTTCCGGCATCCACCGAGGGCGTGTTTATGGCCCGAAGGCGTCATCTGGATGCCCTGGATCGAACGTTGGTTTGCCTGGATTCCGCGTTGGAGCTGCTGAGGCAGGCCCCTGCTGTGGAGCTGGTAGCGGAGGATCTGCGTCAGGCCCAGCGGGCCCTTGGGGAGATTACCGGAGAGTTTACGCCGGACGATCTGCTGGACCGGATTTTTTCCGGCTTTTGTATCGGTAAGTAATAGCTGTGGCCTCGATCCTGGTCCGGTCAGCTTGAATGTCGATATGACCAGTGGAGCTCAAGGCATGAAGGGCTTGTAACTGAAAAGATCCCGTAACTTCTTGCGCGCCCTTTTCATTTCGCTACGGGAAGCGGTTGTTTGGCACACATCCGCGTGGGACGGGACGTCCGGGAGCGCCGAGTCGTAAACACAGAAGGCACGCTCGCTATTCCCGTGCGTTAATCCCCGGATCGAGTCCACCCCGCCGGTCACAATTCCGAGGAACTCCCGATCGGTCTTTCCCTGGGCGTGATCTCGGGCCAGCTTGTTCTCGCCGATGGTTCTGATCCGCGTGTTCGTTGCGTGCGCCATGCGCTGAACCGAGAGCCCTTTGTCCTTGGCATCGGAAAAGGCGGCCTCGGTCACTTCCCCTGTCTCTACATCGATATGGAATGGGGAATAGATCAAGCGAGCAAGTTCCTCTGAGTCACCGACAGGACCGGGGGAATGGGTACTGACGCTTTCGGATTCGCATGAGCATCCGGGCTTGCTCTTCGATATTTGGCTACAACGATCGTTAGGCACCCCCGCCTTTTGGAATACCTCTCGACAGTCCATGGCGGTCAGAAGTCATCGGCGGTCATCACGATGACCTCCGCGAGGCGAGGAGGTAATGTTTGCGCGACTGGAACCTGGTCTTCTCCGTTTTCCTCGTCCGCGGAATCGGCGATGTAACAGTAGTAACCGCTGCCGTCGAAATCGATGCTTGCATAGCAGCCGTTGCCCTCCCAATAGAGACCGATCACGCCGGAGCCACTAATCATCGGCTTCGGTAGAGGGAATGTCGAAGGAAATCGCAGCAGAAAGCGTACCGAATCCATTACTGCCTCGATGCTTGCGGCTTTTCCCCCGTAACCATCCCAATTGTCAGGAAGGCTTTGATATTCAGCAAGCTGTGACAACAAGGTTTCCTTGGGGTCGGTTCCCGTAACAGAACTCTCAGCTACCCATCGGGTGTCTCGCCATGTGCCGAAGGGTTGTTCAGTGAAGATGGAAGTCAGGTCTGCAATTGAGCTGATTCGATTCGAGGTTACCCCACACCCCTCATCTACAGGTGCGGTCCCACCAAATGAATAGTCATAGTTCAGCCTGGAAGAAGACAAAGTGGAGAAGGTTGGCATAATTAGGTTCATTGTTGCCCTCCGAGGCCGATCCGTTCGCACACGGTGTCGTTTAGAAGCTCGCCCAGCAACTTTTTATTGGCCTTGTGAAGCTCGACCATATGATGGTGTAACCTGCTGCCATCGGCAGGCTCGAGTAATGAAGACTCATCGGTGGCTGGGCTATCAAGTAACGCACGGTGCGCAGTTGTTATCTGGATAAGACACTCGTTATTGACATCCACTACATCGACGTTGACATTATCAAGCCTGCGGTGGGCCGTTGGCGCGGCGAGCTGCTT
This sequence comes from Candidatus Thiosymbion oneisti, assembly GCF_900092655.1. Taxonomy (GTDB): domain Bacteria; phylum Pseudomonadota; class Gammaproteobacteria; order Chromatiales; family Chromatiaceae; genus Thiosymbion; species Thiosymbion oneisti. The sequence continues at coordinate 9,387 of NZ_FLUY01001710.1, read as the reverse complement.
GAAAAAGCCGTGATGGGAATTCCACAAGCCTTCCAATTCAAACACGTGCGCAGGGACGAACCGAGACCCTTCTCGCAACAGATGGCTTGCCCGAAATTGGTCACATGCGCCTGTTACCCGAAACTGGTCGATATATTGAAGCCCGATCGCGGAGATTCCCCGTTCCTTGGCAAGAATGGGAACAAAGGGTGTCAATAGCTCCAACGCCTCGCGCCAAATATCGTTCCAACGGGTATAGATATGGCAGCTGACCACGAGGAAATTTTTCCGGACAACAAGTGCCCATGCCTGCTGGCCGTTCGGTTGTAGGGCATCGAACATAACGCCCGCAAGTCGCGGTTTAGCTGGAGCCTGTCGCTCGGGTTCTACCGGACCAACGACGACATTAAATAATATCTCCTCTTGCTTGAGTACTCGAGGCAGTTTATCGCGTACTCTGGGATGCAGTGCCATCAGGAGTGTCAGAATGTCTTCCTGTAGGGGATCCCGCCACTCCAGGGCGAAGGATACGGTCTTGATGGCATGCCGATCCGCTATGGGAACAACGGTCACCATGTTTGGACCTACTTGGTAAATAATGTTTACAAAATATGTTAGCAGCAGAGACCTATGATGTCATTGTAGTCGGCGGCGGGCACGCGGGGACGGAGGCGAGTCTCGCCGCGGCGCGCCTCGGGGCGCGTACCCTGTTGCTTACCCACAACATCGAGACCATCGGCCAGATGAGCTGTAACCCGGCCATCGGGGGTATCGGCAAGGGCCATCTGGTCAAAGAGATCGATGCCCTCGGTGGACTGATGGCCCGTGCGACCGACGTGGCGGGGATTCAGTTCCGCATCCTCAATGCCCGTAAGGGTCCTGCCGTGCGTGCGACCCGCGCCCAGGCCGATCGTATACTTTACAAGACGGCAGTACGGCAGGCGCTCGAGTGTCAGGAGGGTCTGGATCTGTTCCAGCAGGCGGTGGACGACCTGTTGCTGGAGGATGGGCGGATCGCCGGTGTTCTCACCCAGATGGGCCTGACCTTCCGGGCATCTGCCGTGGTGTTGACGGTCGGGACCTTTCTCGGGGGTCGTATACACGTCGGCCTTACGAGCTATGAGGGAGGACGCGCCGGAGATCCGCCCGCCAATGCCCTGGCCCGTCGGTTGCGTGAATTTCCTTTCCGGGTTGAGCGGCTCAAGACCGGGACCCCGCCTCGTATCGATGGGCGCAGCATCGACTACTCGGTGCTCCAGGAGCAGCCCGGTGACGATCCTGTGCCCGTCTTTTCCTTTCTCGGCCAAGCACAGGACCATCCGCGTCAGGTGAACTGCCACATCGCCCGTACCAACGCCCGCACCCACGAGATCATCCGCGCGGGTCTGTCACGCTCACCCATGTTCACCGGGGTGATCGAAGGGATCGGGCCACGCTACTGCCCTTCAATCGAGGACAAGGTCGTGCGTTTCGCCGCCAAGGATTCGCACCAGATCTTCGTCGAGCCCGAGGGATTGCAGACTCGTGAGCTCTACCCCAACGGCATCTCCACCAGCCTGCCCTTCGATGTGCAGCAAGACCTGGTCCGCTCCATGCGCGGCTTTGAGCAGGCCCGCATCACCCGCCCCGGCTATGCGATCGAATACGACTTCTTCGACCCCAGGGACCTCGAGTGCTCGCTCCGGACCCGTTTCATCCCAGGGCTCTTTTTTGCCGGTCAGATCAATGGCACTACCGGCTATGAAGAAGCAGCGGCCCAGGGCTTGCTGGCCGGACTCAATGCAGCCTTGCAGGTCCGGGGCGATGAGCCTTGGTGCCCCCGTCGGGACCAGGCCTATCTGGGCGTGCTGGTGGATGACCTGATTACCCAAGGCACCAAGGAACCCTACCGCATGTTCACCAGTCGGGCCGAATACCGACTACTCCTGCGTGAAGACAACGCCGACCTGCGCCTGACCGAGACCGGCCGTCGATTGGGCCTGGTGGGAGACGAGCAGTGGCGGGCCTTCGAGCAGAAGCGTGAGACCATTGAGCGTGAACGTGCACGGTTGAGGGATACCTGGGTGCGTCCGCACGACCTTGACCCGGATCTGCTCCGCGAGACCCTTGGCGATGACCTCCGTCGCGAGAGCCGAGCACTGGATCTGCTCGCAAGACCTGGAGTGACCTACCACTCGCTCATGCGTCTACCCGGACTTGGTCCGGGCGTGGTGGACCCCAAGGCAGCGGAGCAGCTGGAGATCCAGTGCAAATATGCCGGTTACATCGGTCGTCAGCGTGAGGAGATCGACCGCCGACAGGCCCAGGAGGCCCTATGTCTGCCTGCCGATTTCGACTTTGAGCACATCCGGGGTCTGTCCGCGGAAGTACGTGAGAAGCTGATCAGGGTCCGGCCTGCGACCATCGGTCAGGCGGCCCGTATCCCCGGAGTTACCCCGGCAGCGGTCTCTCTACTCTTGATCCATCTGAAGCGGTGGTCGGGATAACTTGATTGATGGAGGGTTCGCTGTGTGGACCAGCTGGGTGATTTGGATTATTTTTCCTATACTCAATCCGGCCCATTGCCTCGTTAAGCGCGGCCAGCTTTGGCATTCGGCTCGCCTTCCGCGCGGAATCTTGTCGAGCCGGTGTGTGGTGAAGATCCACTCTAGTACCCTTACCCTGTCTCACTGGAATTTTATAGTAAAACTGGTCTCTGTCATCTCGACCGAAGGGAGAGATCTTTAGCGATGATACAACCATAAAGTCACAAGATTTCTCGCTTTGCTCTAAATAACAAGGATGGTTTTAACAGGAATCTTTTGTGAAACGATGTACTAGCTCGACAGGCCGGAAGCCGGTGACTGGTAGCTGGTAGCATCTTGTTGGGTAACATTCACGCGACTGAATAAGGGGAAAACCCATGGGATACAGAGGACCAGGACCGCTCGGAACGGATTACAACAACCCCATCCGTGAGCCGGGGGACTTCAACTTTGGCGAGCCAAGTTCCCCATGGTCTCCGGGTATCCAACAGGTACCGCTGGATCGTAACGACATCATATTCCTTGTCGACTATATCGTCGCTGAGATGAACACCAATGCCCATAGTCCTTTTACAAAGGGCCTGGCCGCGCTCAACCGCTTTCCCCCTGATGACTGCATCGAGGATATCGGCAAGCTGCCGCCCGAGGTACAGCGGGTGCTGGTTGTCCTCGACCTGGGTGGCATACTTGCTCGGTGTGTGGGTAAGCATCTTACCAATCGCAAGCTGACATTGATTCTGTGGGCCGAGAAAGTAAAGGACAAAGCCGACTGGGATCATAAACCCAAAATTAAGCGCTGGTTTCCTTCGAGTATTTCGTGTTTCAACAATGAGCACCTATACGGCGGTCATGTTTACAATCATGACATTTGGTCCAATATCCATTATGGGTATGTGGGTATGGCCGCCGGATTCTCCGAACGGGAGTTGATCTTGGGCGCCGCCTTCGCGCATACCTGGGGGGAGTTGGGAAGGTCAGAGTTATTCGAAGAGTGGCTGGATATTTTCCTTGAAAAGATCAAGCATAACCCGATGATCTGGGACGACCCGAAAGACAAGGCCGCGATCAAAGTGGGCATCCGGCTCTACCAGTATCGACCCGAACGGATAACCGCGCGGGACCTGATGGGCGAGGTCTGGTTCTCCCGCGACTCCCTTGCTATCCGACCCTATGACCCACGGTTTGACCGGCTTGGATACTGAATGCCTTTCAATTCCAGTCGCGACGGCAGACATACCAGTTGGGCTCGAGCCTCTCGATCGGTACGCCGCCTTCGGAACAGGTATCACGAACATCGTCTGGATTATCCGTGGAGATATACACTAACGGCAGAGAGTAGTCGGCGACGATGAACTCTATGACCAATGCCCCGGAAGGCCATGTACGGCCAGCCACGGCCGATTCATATAAGGGCGATTCCGGTAAGTGGCATCCCAGTCTATCAGCGTTCTGATGTTCGTTGACGAATGGATCGGCAAGCTCGATGAATTCGTCTCGGTGATGATAAAAGGCCATTTCCGTTCTCGAGGGTATGTGGATTGGCAAGAAATAGAAGACCAGCATGATGACCAGGGGCAGGAAGGTAGCGACATGGGGCCGCCCCCTCCTTGTCAACCACCTGAACAGGGATACGCCCGCAACGACGATGCTCAGGATCAGGAGGATAGGAAAGGCGAGAGTCACCAATATGACAAGCAAAAAGTCAGAAAAAAATCCGATGGAGATCCGGGAGCTCGAGATCAGCCTGGCGAGAATGTAGAGGGGTACCCATCCAACCACGAGTATCAGCAGCAGCTTAGGGGTTTTCTTGGTATTTTTTTCCATTGTGATTCAAACTATTTCGTGGCCTCATTGAGGCTGGGTGAAAGGAAAACTACGAATCACGCGGATCGACGCGAATGTTCCGTAGGTACGGAATTTGATTTGCGCGGATTCGTGTGATTCGTCGTTTTCTTTCGTTTACCAGGGCTTGAACAATTGTTGTGAATGTCGGATGGTGTACTCATGTCCGACCGAGGGGCAGTCCGGACGCGATTGACGGCGGGTCTCGAACAAATGGGCATCGCCCTGAGCGGCGACCGGACCGACGTCATGGTTCGGTATCTTTTGCTTCTCCAACGCTGGAACCGGGCCTACAATCTGACTGCCGTGCGTGCACCCTTGGAGATGGTCTCGAAGCATCTGCTCGATAGCCTGTCCGTGCTTCCGTACCTCTACGGCGATAAACTCCTCGACCTGGGAACCGGTCCCGGCCTGCCGGGTATCCCGCTTGCGATCGCCGCGCCGGAGCGGACCTTTTACTTGCTCGACAGCAACGGCAAGAAGGTCCGGTTTCTGCACCAGGCAGTGATGGGGCTTGGACTTATGAACGCCGTTGTGATTCGAGCCCGGATGGAAGCGTATCTCCCAGGGAGGGAATTCGCTACCATTGTCAGTCGGGCGGTAGCCTCGGTGCCTGATCTCTTGGGCCTAACAGCGCGCCTGCCCGCGCGTCCCGTACGCCTTCTGGCAATGCAGGGGAAGCAACCGGCGGGCACCGAACTCCGAGGGTTGGAACCGAGCCCGGACACCTTAAGCGTTCACCCGATTGAAGTGCCCTTTCTCAGTGCCGAACGCCATCTGATCGAAGCGCATTACAACTGATAACTATGGTACGGACGATCGCCATCGCTAATCAGAAGGGCGGTGTAGGCAAGACCACCACCGCTGTCAATCTGACCGCCTCCCTGGCCTCCATGGGGCGCCGCATACTGCTTGTGGACATGGATCCCCAAGGCAATGCCACCATGGGTTGCGGCGTGGACAAGAACAGCCTGGCAAGCTCCGCTTGTGACCTCATGCTCGGGAACCGGGCCTTCCGGGAATGCCTCGAGCACATCGAGGAACCGGCGCCCGGCTTCGACCTGCTGCCCGCCAACGGCGACCTGACCGCCGCTGAAGTCGGGCTCATGCGTTCACCCCAGCGTGAACGGCGGTTGGCCCACCTGTTATCCGAGTCGGGAGAGGACTACGAGTTCATCGTCATTGACTGCCCGCCGTCGCTTAATATGCTGACTGTCAATGCCCTGGTGGCCGCCCAGGGTGTGCTGATTCCGATCCAGTGCGAATATTACGCCTTGGAGGGGCTATCGGCGCTCCTCCAAACGATCGACCAGATCCGCTCGAATCGCAATGGTGCACTGGCGATCGAAGGTATCCTGCGTACCATGCACGATCCGCGCAACAACCTGGCCAACCAGGTATCGACCCAGCTGATCACCCATTTCAAAGACCAGGTTTACCGTACCATCATCCCGCGCAACGTCCGACTCGCCGAGGCCCCGAGCCACGGTCAGCCGGCCATGCTCTATGATAAGACCTCCAGCGGCGCGGTCTCCTATCTGGCCCTGGCCGGCGAGATCCTGCGCCGACAGGAGAAACGCCATACCACGGCCGTGGGAAAACCGGTCGCGGGACCATAAAGAGAGGCTAGATCCAACCCATGTCTACGAAGAAAAAGGGCCTCGGCCGTGGCCTGGATGCACTGCTCGGCGGAATACCGGAGCCGGAATCCGGTGCTGGTGCCGGGGATGGTGAGACAGAGACGGAGGGGGAGGTCCCGGTAGTCTCGGAGGTTACCAGCCTTCCGATCGACGTGATTGCGCATGGACGCTACCAACCCCGACATGAGTTCGACCCGGACAGTCTGCGCGAGCTGGCGGACTCCATCGCCGCCCAGGGTGTGATTCAGCCTATCGTGGTGCGCCCGGTCGGTGCCGGACGTTACGAGATCGTCGTTGGGGAGCGGCGTTGGCGGGCCTCCCAGCAAGCGGGCCTCATGGAGATACCCGTGGTGGTACGGGAGGTGGACGAGCAGTCCGCTATCGCCATCGCCCTGATCGAGAATATCCAGCGGGACGACCTCAATCCACTGGAAGAAGCAGGGGCCCTGGAACGCCTACTGACCGAGTTCGAACTGACCCACCAACAGGTTGCGGAAGCGATCGGGAAGTCCCGCACCATGGTGACCAATCTGCTGCGCCTGCTGGAGCTGAACGACGACGTCAAGCAGTACCTCCGGGACAAGCATCTGGAAATGGGGCATGCGCGGGCGCTCCTGGGGTTGCGTGGACCGGGGCAGAGCGAGGCCGCTAGCCGGGTCGTCTCCCACGGACTGTCCGTGCGGGAGACCGAGAAGTTGGTGCGCCGCCTGCAGGCAGCGGGTCAGGATCAGCCCGCGACTGTAGCCTCCGAGCCGACGCAGGACCCCGATATACGGCGACTGCAGGACGATCTCGGTGAGCGGCTCGGGACCCAAGTCCGGATCAGACACGGCAGCCGGGGTACGGGCAGGCTGGTCATCGCGTACAACAGCCTTGACGAGCTCGATGGGATCCTTGCCCACATAAAATAAAAGTTTCCGTGATACAGGTTCAACGATCTGCCGAGGGCGAAATCCTGCTCATATCGCTCAGCCTTGGTGGCTTCCATCCGATGTCCAACCACCGAAAGGAAACTTGAGAAGTTGACCGTAGGTCAACTTCAAGCTAGGCTTTTGGCATGTTCGGCATCGAATACCGACGTCCGGCACGCAAAGCGTTGACGCGGATGCCCAAGCCGTTGGCAAGTCGATTTCTCTCCGCGTTTGAACAATTGGCCCAGGACCCGTCGCGCAGCGACCTCGACACAAGGCGCTTAGTCGGGCGAGACGGTTATCGGCTCAGAACCGGCGAATGGCGGGCGATCTACCGCATCGAGGCCGATCGATTGGTCATCATGGTGCTCGACATCGGCCCCCGAGGAGACATTTACAAATGACTGCGAACGTTCAGATCATCGAGCGTGATGGCGTACCCGAGTACGCAGTCACACCCTACGAGGAATATGAAGAGCTGGTCCGGCTGTCGGAACAGATGCGTGACATCCGGGCCTACGATGCCGCCATGGCAGATGCCGGAGAGACGGTGCCGCATGCAGTGATACAGCGCCTTGTAAATGGCGATTCACCCCTGCGTGTTTGGCGTGAGTACAGAGCGCTCACACAGGCCGCACTGGCCCAGAAGGCCGGTATCGACAAGACCTACCTCTCGCAGATCGAGACCGGGCGCAAGCAAGGCTCGGTCGCGGCTTTGGGGCGGCTCGCGTTCGCACTCTCTGTGGATGTGGATGATCTGATCGATCCCGGGATGCTGGACGGACTGGAGCGTACAGACTGATTGCCAGCAAGGTATTCCCTGACGGGTAAACCCTGACCGGTGACTCCCGTCACGCCGCAATGATCCGGAACTCTGTTGCTTTGGCGACTGGACGCACATGTCGTTTTTCGCGCCGCATGTTGACAATACCGTAATTGGACAGGGTCTTCAGCGTGCGAGAGAGACTTCCAGACTTGCGACCCGTAGCCTTCGCTAAAGCAGAGATCGATTCCGGCTTCATTTCTGCGATCAGCTTCAGCAGTGCGCGATTTTCGTCGCTCAGAACCTCGGCAAGCGACTCCATCGAAGTGAACCAAATCTTGGGTTCTCCCGGCTTGGGCCTGTACTCGCCACGCGCGATGGCCGACATCCGTGCACGGATCTTCTCTTGCGGCATGATACCGATCACAATGGCCTTCACCGCCTCATAACCTCCCGCAACACGCGGTCGACTTCCGCAAAAAAGTCCGTCAACAACTGGTGGGCATCCTGGAACTCGTAAGGCACGCCCACATCAGAGCAGTGGCGGTGCTTGTGGTCATATGCCAAGATACGTCCGGCATACTTAAACTGCCTCGGCGGCTTGACGGCATGAGCATTGTCATAACCGAGTATTCGTTTTCCATACGGCTCATGGAGCGTGAGTGAGTAGCGGATGCCGTGCGGCACCTCCGGAGTCGGATCGATCTGCCACGCCTCGATCTTGAGCCAATACCCGTTACCTTGGTCGATGATTTGATTGTGAAGATCGAGCAGCGTTTCGATTCCAGAATCCCTATGCATGGCTCATCGTATCAGCCGCTGGTGACGTTCACCAGCCGGTTCTGAGTTGATTGCCGCGAGCGACGGCAACTGACGTAGGGCGGGAAAGCGCAGCGCATCCCGCCTTTATATTCCACGGCTAATCGTCGCAGCCTCATTGAAGCCGTGGCCCCTGTTTTGCCCCGACGGTTTTGGAGTGCGGCGGCAACCGGTGAGCCCGGTGCCGCGGGTGATTCCTCGCTGATTGGCTGATCGCACCGGTCCGGCAGCTGGCACCAAGCCGCCGCCGCTTTGGATCAGAAGCGCCCAAAAACCAAAGCGCCGTCGCCGCGCCGCGGGCCGCGCGGGAAACGCCACACCACCGATCCTTGAGCAAAGGTCGTGGTCGTGGCGCATACTGTCGCGGGCCACGATCCGGTCGCGGCGCTTTGCCGGCGCACTCCAAAGGATCGGGCCGATGACCCGACTAGTAGTGCGTCAGTTTGAAATTTTCACGCTGCTTTTTTCTTGTACGGTGTCCCGGTTCGCTGATACCCTGCGTGTGCTCTATTGACCTTCAACTGCCCTTCAACCCGGAGCGCGCTTGCTCCCAACAAGGCACCACGGGTTGAAGGGAGGGAAGTCAATATTCTAACCCTCATCAAATCCAAAAATTCAAACTGACGCACTACCACCCGACTGCTCCTATTGACTTACCCGCCAACAGCTTGTTTCAGGTGTTTATCATTCTCTGGCTCCCAGGTTCCAGCGTGGGAGCAAGCCTTGTCCCGGCACAGGAGGGGTCTGACGCTCCAGCGTCATGAAACCTTGTCCTGAGCGGAGCGAGGGATCTCGGCCGCTGGAGCGGCCACGATTGCGTTCCCACGCTGGAGAGACTGTGAAAGTATTCGCTTTTCCTGATAGCGGTGGGATGAAACTTTTTATTTCGCGCTAAATTCTGTACAAAG
>NZ_FLUY01001336.1 GCF_900092655.1 Candidatus Thiosymbion oneisti | reverse complement strand
TGAACTCGATGTAGCCTTCCTTCAGCCGATCTGCATCTTGCAGGCCAGTGTCGTTATTGGCACCCGTGAAGGCAGCCGCATTCAGCGGCTTCTCGGTATTCGTGCTCCCGATGAAACAGCTGTCATCGGCCGTCGTGAGCACCGCCTTCCCGTCCTTCTCTTGGAGGACGGCAGCCCACATGTCGTTCGCCGACAGGGCGACATTGAAGTCGAGCACGTCACGGCTATTGTGGCCTTCGTGGATGCGGATCTTGACCACGATCGGCTTGGATTCGGTGTTGGTCAGGTTGATCAAGGTCATCCAGCCGTTGCGGGTGGTGTAGTAGGGAGCAATGGCCACCTC
>NZ_FLUY01001334.1 GCF_900092655.1 Candidatus Thiosymbion oneisti | reverse complement strand
GTGTCAGGTCCCGTGTGATTATATACCAAGGAGGAGCTATCCTTTGTTGCAGGCAAGAGCGGTCTTACAGCTGCTTGC
>NZ_FLUY01001614.1 GCF_900092655.1 Candidatus Thiosymbion oneisti | reverse complement strand
CCCGCTTATGCCTGGCGCTGTAGGTTCCGGTAAGCATCGGGGTCAGGTTGCCGCCGCACTCCAAAACGTCCGGTGGTCCCCTTCCATGATCGTTGGCAGTCCGGAATCCATAAAGAGCCTAAAAGATATGATTACCAATGATTCCGCGCATTCCCACGGGAAGGCATCATTCCTGTAGATTCGCGCGATTTCTTGGGAGCCTGTCTGCGTGCAGGGACGCACAGGTAGGCGAGTCCTGACGCTCCAGCATCATGAAACCTTGTCCCGAGTGGAGCGAGGGACACGAACTTAGCCACAAATGGACGCAAATTGAATCAATTCCAAATTGGCGTTTATTCGCGTTCATTTGCGGATAAAAAGTAGCCGAGTTTGGCGCCTATGAAAATATTCGTGTCTATTCGTGTCCATTCGCGGTTCTTGTTTCCGGTCAACCCAGCCGCACCCGTGGGTCCACCAGGGTGTAGGAGATGTCGGTGAGCAGCAGCCCCAGGATGTAGAGGACCGAGCCCAGGAACACCATGGCCCGCACGATGGCGAAGTCTTGGTTGTTGATGGCGTCGATGGTGTAGCTGCCGAGTCCCGGGATGCCGAAGAAGGACTCGGTAATCAGGCTGCCCATGAACAGCAGCGGCAGTACCACTACGACGCCGGTGAGGATCGGGATCAGGGCGTTGCGGAGCACGTGCCGGAACAGGACCAGGCGTTCGCTCAGGCCCTTGGCGCGGGCGGTGCGCACATAGTCCTTACCGATCTCCTCCAGAAACAGGGTGCGATACCAGCGCGTGCCGGTACCGATGCCCCCGATGACCCCGATAATGACGGGCAGGACTAGAAACTTCCAGGCTGCCAGCCCGGTATCGTAGCCGGAGATGGGCACCAGGTGGAACAGCTTGCTGAGCAGATATTGGCCGCCGATGATGTAGAAGAGCCCGGAGATGGACATCATGGCGACCAGCAGGACTACACTCGCATAGTCGAGGTAAGTGGCCCGAAAGAAGACGATGAACAGGGCCAGGCTGATGTTTACAGCCAAGCCCACCAGGAGCACGGGGACGGCGATGGCAAGGCTGGGCCACATGCGCTGGGCGATGTCGAAACCGATGTCCCGCCCGCTGTCCGAGGAGCCGAAGTCGAAGGCGAACAGCCGCACCGATTTGGCGAAGAAGATGGTATCCGTAACCTTGCCCGGTCCCGTGGCCTCTTGATCGAAGAGCAGGGGCCGGTCGTAGCCGCGCTCCCGCTTCCAGGTTGCGATTGCCTCCGGCGTGACCCGCTTCACGCCCAGCTGCATGCGGGCCATGTCGTCGGGGGAGCTGACCACGAAGAACAGCAGGAAAGTAATCAAATTCACACCGATCAGGATGGGGACGGCATACAGGAGTCGGCGGATGATGTAGGCGGTCATGGATCGGGCTATCGAATCATCATCGGGGTATGAAATTTCGGATTGTCGGGGAGCTCTTTTTTAGCCGCAATAGCCAAGCGTTTTGCGACCGACAGTGCGATATCCGGACTTTCCGGATTCACGACCAGGGTCTGTTTAGAAGGCGCTACGAGTATGTCCATATCTTCCATCGGAACAGCACCGAGCAGGACCTCGTCTCCGAATACCAAGGCACCGGTGAAGCAAGCACGATTCTCGAACCTCACCACCAGCGGTCCCATGTATGGGACCCGGTGTCGCTTGCCGTCGGCTGTCGTCACCTCCCGTTGGTACAGTTCTTCGAGCCCGAGCTGGATCGCGATCCGTTCCGGCAGACACAAATGCAAGGAGCCCGTATCGACCAAGCATTTCACTGAGACCGGGGCAATATCCCGGTGTCTCGGATTCGAAAGTTCGATGTGTGCATTTACCAACCCCATAATTCACTCCCGTACTGATGACAGCCAATTTGCGCTCATTTGCGGATAACAAGGATTCATGGCGGCAGGGCAGCGCGGCGCTCGCGGCGGCGGAAGACCCGGACCGCCGGCAGCACCCCTGCCACCAGCAGACCGGCCGTCAACCACAGGGGCCAGAGCACGGGTCGGTTCCACTCCCGACGCAATCGCTCGCGTTGTGCGGCGTCGACCCGGCGGTATTTGAGGGTGTTGCTGGCCATCAGGTTGGGCTTCAGGTTCCCCACCCAGCCGTGGTACAGACTGAATGCCTTGGGATAGCGGCCCCACAACCAAGGGGCATCCCGGCGGGCGATAGCGATCATCGCGTCGATCAGGGCCTGGCGTTCGGGGCCGTTGTCCATGCTCTTCATTTGCTCGAACAAGGCATCGAACCTCGGATTGGCATAGTTGGAGGAATTCTCTCCGCCTCCCGCCATCTTGCTGTTGGGGCCGTAGAGCAGGAACAGAAAATTCTCCGGGTCCGGGTAGTCCGCGTTCCAGCCCCGGATGAAGATCTGCCCGGTACCCTTGCGCATCTTCTCCTGAAAGCGGTTGTAATCCGTCGCCCGCACCACGAGCTGGATGCCGAGCTTTTTGAACTGCTTGCGCAGCCAGCTCAGGCGCGCCTTGCCGTCCGGGCCTTGGACCACGGCCTCGTAGTTCAGGCTCAGGGCCTTGCCCGTCGCCGGGTCCCGGCCGCGTGGATAGCCCGCCCGGGCCAACAGGTCTTGCGCCTCCTCCGGACCGCGGCGCACGGCCCGCCCGTCCTGCCAGCTGTAGACATAAGGATTGATCCCCGGCTTGCCTTCACGGTATCCGAAGATGCCCGGCGGGATCGGCCCCTGGGCAGCAATCCCCCGGCCATTGGCGAAGATGGCGATAAATTCCTCATAGTCGACGGCAATGGAGATGGCCCGCCGCAACAGGCGTGCCCGCTCCGAATCACCGCCTACTACCGGGTCGCGCATATTGAAGCCCATATAGTAGATGGACGTCAGAACCGCCGTCCGCAGCCCGATCCCTTTTTCCCGCATGCGGTCGGTCAGGAACGCTTCGCCCTGACCGCTGAATTGGATCGCCTGATCGAAGGCATCGGAGGAGATCCCCGAGCTATCGTAGTAGCCCTGCAGAAACTTGTTCCAGTAGGGGATGTTTTCCTTCTCCAGGCTGTAGACGGCACGTTCGATGAAGGGCAAGGGCCGGCCGGCGTCCGCCAACAACCCCGCCGCTTCATCTCCCGGCATGCCCTGGGCGGGATAGGACTCGCCGTGAAAGTTGGGATTGCGTGCCAGCACCATGCGCAGGTTGGGATTGTTCTCTTGGAGCCAGAAGGCCCCGGTGCCTACCGGATACCAGTCCAGACCGAGGTTGCGCTGTTTCATGCCGGGTTGGGCGTAAAAGCGGTCCGCCTCCCAGGGGATGGGGGCGAAAAAGGGCATGGCGAGCCAGTAGACGAACTGGGGGTATTTGTCCTTGATACGGATGCGGTAGCTGTATCTGTCCAGTATCTGGGCGCCGGCGAAGGGGACGGCCCGAAGATCCAGAAAGGGCCGTGACCCGTCGGGAAGCGGCGCGGGCGCCGCCTGCTGAATGCGCTCGGCCAAGCCGGCGAAGTCATGGATGTGCTCCCCCATCAGGCCGGCAATCGGCGAGTGCAGCCAGGGCACGGCCAGACGCTTGATCTGATAGACGAAATCCGCCGCCGTCAGCTCCCGAGTACCCTGATACGGGAAGTCGGACAGGCGGTTGATCCCGGCCAGATCCGCCGCCGTCAGGTCCAGGTACCGCGGTCGCCCGCCTTCGCCTTTTGCGAAGGCGGGATGGGGCTGATACCGGATCCCGGGCCGGATACGGATCAGGTACTCGCTGTAGGCGACCTGCTCCGCGGGCGCATCGGCCGGGAGCGGCTCGCCGTCCGCATCCCAATAGGTGGGTACCGGCACCTGAGCGGCGGAGAGGGGCACCAGTTCATAGGGCCGTTTCAGAAAGTGATACTGCAGCGGCGGCTCGTAGATCTGGGCGATAAAGACATACTCGTTCGAGCTATAGGAGCGCGCCGGGTCCAGGTGCTTGGGACGCTCGGAGAAGGCGCTGTAGAGGACATTGGCCCCCGCTTGGTCGCGCGGATAGGGATGATTCCAGGGGGTATCGCCGCAGGCGCTCAGCAGGATCGCCGACAGCGAGGCCAGCAGCAGGCCCAGTCTAATGCGCTGCAACCTTCAGGTCTCCACCAGGTTTGTTGCTCACCCCAGCGGACCTATGCAGTCCGCGGAGAGACTTCTGCTTTGATCCTGTCGCCCGAATCTCTGACAGCAGCTTTCAGATCATAGGCGGTTTGCAGGTCCATCCAGAACTCGGGGCTCGTCCCGAAGTAACGTGAAAGCCGCAGCGCAGTGTCCGGCGTGACGGCATGGCGTTCGCGCACGATGTCGTTGACACACGGGGCCGGAACCTCGAGCTCGACGGCCAGGGCGTTCGCCGACAACCCGAGAGGGATCAGAAACTCTTCACGCAGGATCTCGCCGGGATGGATGGGACGCATCTTGTTTATTGTCCTGGATCCTCAATGGTAATCGACGATTTCGGCATCATAGGCGTTACCGTCCGCGAAGCGAAAACACAAACGCCACTGATCGTTTATCCGGATACTCCACTGCCCGCGCCGGTCTCCCTTCAGGGCCTCCAACCTGTTCGCCGGCGGTATGCGCATATCATCGAGGCGGCGGGCGATGTCGAGCATCTGGAGTTTCCGCTCCGCTACCGACTGAAAGGAGCGAAATCGTATTGTGGGCTTGCCGCGAAACAGGGCCTCCGTGTGCTTACAGCGGAAAGATTTGATCATCCAGCACACAGTATAATGCATTCCTTTAAGCCGCTAGGGGGCTGTTGACATTTATCCAAGCATGGGCGACTAAGTCAAAGAGTTTTGTGTGCTGACAAGGTGGGGCGAGGAGGAATTGTGGGCCTATTTCGACGAACCGCAACTTACAACCGTTGCACGCAGATAAAGAGCCGCAATCGGACCGGCCACCCCACGGGGACCGGACACTCGGAGAAGAAATAAAACAAGAACCAGTGATCGCACTTCACACGTGCCTTGTCAGCCATCTGTCCAACCACCACACAGACAGGATCGGAATGCCATGGGTTTCCTACAAGATAAACGGGTCCTCATCACCGGCGTCGCCAGCAACCGCTCCATCGCCTATGGCGTGGCGCAGGCCATGCACCACGAGGGGGCCCGGATCGCCTTGACCTACCAAACCGAAAAGCTCAAATCCCGGGTCGAGGACCTGGCCGCCCAGTGCGGATCGGAGATTGTGCTGCCCATGGAGGTAACCAGCGACGCCCAGATCGCGGACGCCTTTCAGGAATTGTCCGGGCAGTGGGACGGACTCGATGCCATCGTGCACTCGATCGGCTTCGCCCCGCGCGAGCAGCTCGAAGGCGACTATATCGACGCCGTCACCCGCGAGGGCTTCGCCATTACCCACGACATCAGCGCCTACAGCTTCGCCGCCCTGGCCAAGGCCGGACGCGGGATGATGCAGGGCCGCAACGGTTCCCTCCTGACCATGACCTACCTGGGTGCGGTGCGCGCCGTGCCCAACTACAACGTCATGGGCCTCGCCAAGGCCAGCCTGGAGGCAAACGCCCGTTATCTGGCCGCCTCCCTCGGCCCGGAAGGGATCCGGGTCAACGCCATCTCCGCCGGCCCCATCCGCACCCTGGCCGCATCCGGCATCGCCAACTTTCGGGGCATGCTCAAGCAGGTGGAGGAACGCACCCCCCTGCGGCGTAACGTGACCATCGAGGAAGTCGGCAATGCGGCGGCCTTTCTCTGCTCCGATCTGGCCTCCGGGATTACGGGCGAGATACTGTACGTGGATACCGGTTACCACATCTTAGGTCTAGGTTGACTCCTACACCCGGCTAAACACCGCCGCCGGTCCGTGACCCGAGTACGGCTGTACCGAAGTACCGATAACATCGGTTTGGTTCTTCCATCGGGAGTTATTTTTTGCCGCAAATAAACGCGAATCAACGCAAAAATGTTAACGATATCCCGTAGGATGTGGTGAGCGCCGGGAGCGGAGCGACCGGCGCGAACCGCATCAATGGTGTGGTAAGCACCTGTCTGCGTCCCTGCACGCAGACAGGCAGGGACGCACAGGCAGGCCGTGAACCGCATCTTTGGACTTTCGGTTTCGCTCGGATTCAATCGGTGATGCGATTGAACGGAAGGGGGTATCTCGACCCCGCACGGGCTCCTTGACGTTTTAGGGTGCCCTTAGTTACCACCCCGAAAAATACAAAGGAGATGACATGGCCAAACCAACAATGAACCTGGCCTTAGCCACCGGCGCGTTGGCGCTCGCTCTCTCGACCGCCGTATCCGCCGGCGACACCGCCAGCGCAGGCATGCTCGCGGGCACCTGCTACGGTTGCCACGGCATGCACGGTAACAGCCTCGGCCCGGCCTCGCCCAGCATCGCTCAGATGGAAAAGACGGCCTTCGTCGAGACCATGCAGGCATTTAAGAGCGGCGACACCTACGGCACCATCATGGGCCGCATCGCCAAGGGCTATACGGATGAGGAGATCGAGCGGATGGCCGGTCACTTCGCCGCCCAGAAGTTCGTCCCGGCCAAACAGGAATTCGACGCGGCCGCGGCTAAGAAAGGCGTCAAGCTGCACGATAAATACTGCGAGAAGTGCCACGAAGAGGGCGGCAAGCCGATCGCGGGCGAAGACGCTGAATACTCCCTGCTGGCCGGCCAATGGGTCCCGTACCTGGCGAATACCATGACCGACTTCCGCGAAGGCCGCCGCGAGATGCCCAAGAAGATGAAGAAAAAGCTCGACAAGCTGCTCAAGAAAGAAGGTGAAGCAGGCCTGGCGGCCATCAACGCCTTCTATGCCGGCCAGCAGTGAGTGAAGAGGAGCGCACCCATGAACATGAATCGTCGCGATTTCGTCAAGGCCGCCGGGGCCGCTACCGCTGTCGGCATGGTTGGTGTTCCGCAGCTGGCCCTGGGCGCCGGCAAGAAGAAAGTCGTCGTCGTCGGTGGGGGTACCGGCGGTGCCACTGTCGCCCGCTACATCAAGCTGGCGGATGCCTCGGTGGACGTCACCATCATCGAGCCCAACACCCATTATCACACCTGCTACCTGAGCAACGAGGTGCTCGGCGGCGACCGCAACATCGATACCATCAAGTTCGGCTACGACAAGCTCGAGGCCATGGGTATCGAGGTGGTTCACGCGACCGCCGAGCTGGTCGACCCGGCCGCCAAGGTCGTCAAGGCCGGCGGTAAGGACTATGCCTTCGATCGCTGCATCGTCGCCCCCGGTATCGAGCTGCTCTATGACCAGATCGAGGGCTACAGCGAAGCGGCCAGCCGTAAGCTGCCCCACGCCTGGAAGGCCGGTGAGCAGACCAGGCTCCTGCGCGCCCAGCTCGAAGCGATGCCCGACGGCGGCACCGCCGTCATCGCCGCCCCCCCGAATCCCTTCCGCTGTCCGCCCGGACCCTACGAGCGCGCCAGTCAAATGGCCCACTACTTCAAGCAACACAAGCCCAAATCCAAGGTCCTGATCCTGGACGCCAAGCAGAAGTTCTCGAAGCAGGGCCTGTTCACCCAGGGCTGGAAAGCCCTCTATGGCTTCGGTGCCAACCAGGCCATGATCGAGTGGCAGCCGGGTCCGGACGCGGCCGTGGTCAAGGTGGACGCGGGCAGCATGACGGTGGAAACCAGCTTCGGCGACGAGGTCAAGGCCGACGTCCTGAACATCATCCCGCCGCAACGGGCCGGCAAGATCGCCCAGGTCTCGGATCTCACGGATGATAGCGGCTGGTGCCCGGTGGACAAGAAGACCTTCGAGTCCTCCAAACATCCGGGGGTGCATGTGATCGGCGACGCCTGCATCGCCACCAAGATGCCCAAATCCGCCTACGCGGCCAACAGCCAGGCGAAGGTGTGCGCGGCCGCGGTAGTCGCCATGCTCAAGGGTGAGGAGCCGGGAACCCCCTCCTACGTCAATACCTGCTACTCCATCATCGGCAAGGACTGGGCTGTTTCGGTGGCTGCGGTCTATCGGCTCAGCGAAGACGGCAAGACCATCGCCGGGGTCGAGGGCGCCGGTGGTCTGACCCCCATGGATGCCTCCCCCGAGGCCCGGCGGCGCGAAGTGCAGTACGCCTACAGCTGGTTCAAGAATATTACCGCGGATATCTTCGGTTGATGGCGAAGCTATGAGGAGAGTCACCGGTTTCCAGGGAAGGGTATGAACCGCAAAAGCGCAAAGGACGCAAAGTAGGGGCATCCCTTGCGAGTGCCCGGTTCATCAGTCGCCGGCATCGTCGCAGCCAGCACCGACCGCCCGTCAGGTAGGTTGGGCAAAGGGCCAGGGATGGCCCGTGCCCAACATTCGGTGTTCAGTCGGGTACGCTGTCGTCCTGAACGCGTCGTAACCCGACACGACGCCCGCTCAGGCAACGCCAAATAACTCCGAACAGCTCCTATGACTGGCGCAATGATCATTATTCGATTGCCCCGATCTCCGCGCGGGAAATGCAGCATTTGCAGCCTTCTTCCGGTCGCAGAATAACACCGGAACTTAGGACGTTGCTTTTAAGACAAATAGGCACAATCAGGTACGATGGTATGAAGATTGGCTACTATCCCGGAGCGGGCCGATTAGCTGCTGAAAAGGGTCTCGATCCCTTGTCGTTGGCGCAAATCTTGCTAAATTTCAACCAGATCGCGCAGTAAACGCTATTTCGTAACAATCACAGTGTGGTACTTGCAGTATCATTACTAACCTACGATCAGTTCTACCAATCTCGCACGGCGCCAGCTTCCGGTTCCAGGGACCGGGAGCTGGTTATCTATCGCTCCAGTGATCTATCGTTCCGGTGCACGCCGGAGCGGCGGTGCCTTGGAGGGTTCACCGCCGGAGGCGGTGGCTTACCCGCCATGCGTTATGGGGCACGGACTTAACCAATCCCCCTAGCGAGATGTAACCAGCCGTCTGACGGCGGCAGAGGAGTACAGCATGTATCAGGCCGAGGCCAAGGTCTTGCCGCGGAGACAGGAGATCCCGACAATCGGGATCGGCACTCAAGTGGACTTCGATAACACGCGGGAAAGCGAGGAGCGCTTCAAATTCCCGGGTATCGCCACCGTCATCCACGGTAACGGGGCGATTGCCCATGTCATGGGGCAGGTCTGCGGCGGTGTGATCGGGTATCCCATCACGCCGTCCACGGAGATCTCCGAGCTGTTCGAGGCCTATCGCGCCAAGGGCGGCTGCAATGTCTGGGGCAAGCACCCCTTCTTCTTCGAGCCGGAAGGCGAGCATTCGGCCCAGAGCGGCGCCATGGGTGCAGCCCTCACCGGCGGCCGCTATATCTCGAACGCCTCTTCCAGCCAAGGCATTCTGTACGGGCTGGAGTCCCACTATGTGACCGTGGGCAAGAAGATCGGCGGCTTCGTACTGCAAATCGCCGCGCGTTCGGTGTCCCGGCACTCCTTGAACGTGATGGCCGGGCACGACGACGTCTATGCCCTGCTGCCGTCCGGATATACGGTGCTGTTCGGGAGCAACCCCCAGGAAGCGGCCGATCTGGCCGCCATCGCCTACAAGGTGAGTGCCCTCTCCCTAATCCCGGTCGCCAATGCCATGGACGGCTTTGCCACCAGCCACATGCAGAGCGAGGCCCGCATGCCGGAGCCGGAGCTGCTCAGGGAGTTCCTGGGTGATCCGACGGGTAGGATCAAGGCGCCGACGGTGGCCCAGGAGATCCTGTTCGGGGCCAAGGGGCGCGTCTTTCAGCTCGGGGAGTACCTCAAGCGTCACGCCGGGGACATGGTGCAGGAAGCGCTCGCCGAGCTCCGCGCCTTTCTGGAGGCGCGCAGTGCGGATGTCGAACAGGACAACGTGGGCACCATGATCGAGGAAACCTTGCCCTGGGTCCCGGAGGAACTGCATGAGCAGTGGCGGCGACAGTGGCTCAATGCCTTCGAGCAGGGGACCCGCCAGCGGGTGCCTGCGTTGGTGGACGTTCTGGACCCGGGGTTGACCGGCGGCGTCCAGAATCAGCCGGATTTCCAGGCCGGAGCGGTGGATCATCACACCCACTTTGTGTGCGAGGTGCCGCGCTTCGTCACCCAGGCGATGGCTGAATACGGGGCCTTGACCGGACGCCGTTACACGCCTGTCATGGGGTATCGGGTCGAGGACGCCGAGCATGTGATCGTCGGTCTCGGCTCCGTGACCGACGATGCAGAGGCCGTGGCCGCCTATCTGCGCGCCCAAGGGAAAAAGGTCGGCGTGGTCTCGATCAAGCTGCTGCAGCCGTTCCCGGAGGGAGAGCTGATCGGGTTTCTCGCCGGGAAAAAGGCGGTGACCGTGCTCGAGCGCTCCGACCAGACGGCGCTGACGGATCTGGTGATGAAGGCCCTGTTCAAGGCCCGCGAGAACGGCGCCCTGATCCGCCACCAGGGCATTCCGGCGATCACCGACTTACCAAAGGTGAGTACCGGCATCTTCGGGCTGGGGGGCCATGATCTGCAACCCCGTGACCTGATCGCCGCCTTCAAGAATATGGAGAGCGCGCTCAATGTCCCCTTGTTCTACCTGGGTTCCCGATTTTTCCAGGACAACCCGTCGCCGGCCATCGCCGAGCTCCAGGCCAGATTGAGGGCCGCCTATCCGGAAACCGAGTTCATGGCCCTGCCGACCAAGGGCAATCCGCGCCTGTTGCCACCGCAGGCCTTCCGGGTCCGCTTCCACTCGATCGGCGGCTACGGGACCATCGCCACCGGCAAGCTGCTGACCGATATCCTGGCGGGCGTATTGGGCCTCCACTCCAAATCCGCGCCCAAGTACGGCTCCGAGAAGAGCGGTGCCCCCACCAATTTCTATATTTCCTTAAGCCCGGAGCCCATCAAGATCACGAACGCGGAACTGGAAGACGTCGAAATCGTCGTCTCTCCCGATCACAAGGTCTTCAGCCATACCGATCCGCTGCGCGGGTTGGCCCCCGACGGCACCTTCATCCTCCAATCGCACGAGACCCCGCTGGAGGTTTGGAAGCAGCTCCCCGCCTATGCCCGCCGGACCATCCGCGAGCGCAAGATTCATCTCTATCTGGTCGATGCCTTCGGGGTCGCCAAAAAGCACGCCCCGGCCCCCGATCTGGAGATCCGGATGATGGGCGTCGCCTTTATCGGCGCCGTGTGCGGGCACGTGCGCCAGGTGGTCGCCGATGCCTCGGAGGAGGCCGTCCTCGACAGGATCCGCCAGCAGGTGACCAAGAAGTTCGGGGCCAAGGGGGAGGCGGTCATCGAGAGCAACATGGCGGTGATCCGCGAAGGGCTGGAATCGACACGCAAGGTGGACTACGAAGCGGCCGCTTTCACAGCGGCCGAACAACTGGTCGCCGTGCCCAACGGGCCCGATATCGCCGTATCCGCCTCCATGGTCAAGGCCAGCGGTGGGTCGACTACCTCCGCGTTCTTCGACCTGGATTTCTACCGGGAGGTCATGGCCGACCGCTTCCGGGACGGGACCATCGGCGATGCGCCGGTCATCCCCGGCACCGGGTTGTTCATGCCGGTAGCGAGTGCGGCCTGGAAAGACAAGGGCCTGTTCCGCCTCGAGGTGCCCAAATACACGGCCCATCTCTGCACCGGCTGTATGGATTGCGCCTTTGTTTGCCCGGATGCGGCCATCCCGAATAGTGTGCACGAAATCCACGACCTGCTGCTGACCGCGATTCGGGGCCTGAAGCTAACCGACCACCAAAAAGACACGATGGTGGGCTATGTATTCGACCTCTCCAAGACCATCCGCGACACCTACCGCAAGCTGCCCGGCAAGGACCCCAAGCCCTTCCATGAAATCACGGCGGAGGCAGTGGCCGGACTCGCGCTCGAAAACGCCACCCTGGAACGTGGCTTCGCGGGCATGGTCGAGACACTGTCCAGCTTCCCGGTGGCCAAGACCAAGCCCTTCTTCGGGGCCATGGAGCAGGCAGTACCTGGTACCGGGGGGCTCTACTCGGTAAACATCGATCCCTGGAAATGCAGCGGCTGCCTGGAGTGCGTCGATGTCTGCGGCTCCGGTGCCCTCAGCGCCCGGCGGCAAGATGCCGCGGTGCTCGAATCCTTAAAGCAGGAGTTCGAGTTCTTGAGCCGGACCCACAACACGCCCATGCGCTTCTGGGAGACGGCCACCGAGCGCGGCGGCGACGCCAAGCGCCTGATCCTGAATCGTGACAACTATTATGCTATGACCGGCGGACACGGTGCCTGCCGCGGCTGCGGCGAAGTGACCGCGCTGCGCATGCTGATGGCAACCAACCGGGCGATCCACGAGCAACGGCGTCGGGACCACGTCAAGGAGCTGGAAAGTCTGATCGAAGGACTGACCGCCAAGCTGGACGCCGTGCCCTATGACGACCATGACCCGGACCGCTTGGAACGGATCTCCTGGACCATCGATCGGCTCCAGGCGCGTTTGTATCGCTTCGAGAGCGGTCCCACGGGTCTTGGCCCCACCGGGGCGGTGATCGCCAACGCCACCGGTTGCAGCAGCGTCTACGCCTCGACCTTTCCCAACAACCCCTACTCGGACCCCTGGGTCAACAGCCTGTTTCAGGACACGGTGCCGGTAGCCAAAGGGATGTTCGAGGGCCTGAGCGCCGGTGCCGTCGATGACTTCCGCGCCTTGCGCACCGCCAAGCTCGACCTGGAAGACCACTACAATCCCGAGCTCCATGATGGCTTCTTCCGCACCTTCAACTGGGAGCAGTTCGCCCCGGAAGAGCTCGACCTCTTGCCCGCCGTCATCAGCATCGGCGGCGACGGGGCCGTCTACGACATCGGCTTCGGCGCCCTGTCGCGCCTGCTGGTCACCCACACCCCGCTCAAGGTCATGGTGCTCAACACCGGGGCCTATTCCAACACCGGCGGCCAGGCCTCGACCGCCAGCTTCACCGCCCAGGACTCGGACCTGACCCGCTTCGGCGTCGCCCATATCGGCAAGCACGAGGACCGCAAGGAGCTGGGACTGATCGCGGCCTTCCATCCCAAGGTCCTGGTCATCCAGACCAACGACGCCCTCCAGGGCCACTTCATGAAGAACGTCATGGAGTTCCTGAGCTACAACGAATCGCCTGCGGTGTTCGATACCTATACCGCCTGCATGTCCGAGCACGGGATCGCCGACAATGCCGGGAGCCGGCATGCGGAGTTGGCGGTGCAGAGCCGGATGAGTCCGGTCTTCGTCCATGATCCGCGCCGGGGCGATACCCTGGCCGAGCGCTTCGTCCTGGACGGCAATCCGGACATCGGCAAGGACTGGACCACCACCACCCTGGCCTATGTGGACGCCGACGGTCAGGCCCAGCTCAAGGAGCTACCCTTCACGCCGGCGGATTTCGCGGTCCACGAAGGTCGCTTCAAAAAGCACTTCCGACCCGCCGACGCGGATGCCAACCTGGTCCCGGTACCCGAGTACATCGATCTGAACGAGACCGAACGCCACGGTAAGACACCCTTCATCTGGTCGACGGATGATGACCGCAGGCTGATCAAGCTGGCCGTCTCGCCGGCCATCGTCGAGCTGACCGAGGAACGCCGCCGCAATTGGCGCATGCTGGAGTACCTGGGCGGTCTGCATGTGGATCGCATGCAAGAAGACCATCGCCGGGCGCTGGAGCAGTGGCAACGCAAATACGAACAAGCGGACGCCCAGCGGGAGGACACCATCGATGCCATCGCCAGGGGCATGGCCGAGCTCGCCGCCGGCTCGGATGCCACGGCCAGCCAGTCGGTGGTCCCCCTGGATGCGATCACCATGGGTGCGAGCGTCGGTGCCGTGCCTGAGACCAGTCCCGCAACCGGCGCCGCGCCCCTGGTGCAGATCACCCAAGCAGACATGCCCAGGTGCACCAACTGCAAGACCTGCTACCAGGATCTGAGAGAGCTGTTCGAAAAGACCACCATCATGGTCGACGGCGAACCGAAAGAAGTCAGCCGCGTGATTCCCGGCGTGCTCGACAAGATCACGCTCACCCCGGAGCTGATCCGAACCGCCGCCCGGGTCGCCAACGACTGCGACGCCGAGATTATTCGGTTTCAGCAGCCGACTACGCGCTGATCTCTCGTCCGAGCATGAACCGCTTGGGAAAACGACGAATCACGCGAATCCACGCGGAACCTGCTAGATATATAATCACACGGGACCTGACACCCCTCGCTACGCTCGGGATGACAACTCCCTTCGGTCGAGATGACAGAGACTGGTTTCACCATAAAATTTTGGTGAAGGGGGTACTAGGGGACGTTCTCAATTGAGCTAAATCCTCATGAAAATCAAGCACATCAGGCCCATGCAGCAGCGGCTACGAGTTTCCGAGACACTCCGCGGCGCGGAGC
>NZ_FLUY01001333.1 GCF_900092655.1 Candidatus Thiosymbion oneisti | reverse complement strand
ATGTCAGGTCCCGTGTGATTATATACCAAGGAGGAGCTATCCTTTGTTGCAGGCAAGAGCGGTCTTACAGCTGCTTGC
>NZ_FLUY01001589.1 GCF_900092655.1 Candidatus Thiosymbion oneisti | reverse complement strand
CATTGCTATGATCTCGAAAAAACGTGAAGTATGCGGCATATTTTTGCGCTTTTCCTTAACTTAATGGCAGTGACGCTC
>NZ_FLUY01001332.1 GCF_900092655.1 Candidatus Thiosymbion oneisti | reverse complement strand
CTCTCCCGCCGGGAGAGGGGTTGGGGAGAGGGGATCAAAAAGATGAATCGCTCTACTTTTTCACTTATAAGTTTACCACTACC
>NZ_FLUY01000084.1 GCF_900092655.1 Candidatus Thiosymbion oneisti | reverse complement strand
CAATCGTTGCATTTGCTGCGTGCGTCGCTGCCGGTGGGTGGGCGCAGTTTGACGCTGTACGAGGAGGTCCACCCGCAGAAGCAGCTCGGCAACCGCGTTGTGCAGCAGGGCTTCCTGCAACACCTCGCCCAGCTGATGCCCTCACAGGTCAA
>NZ_FLUY01000159.1 GCF_900092655.1 Candidatus Thiosymbion oneisti | reverse complement strand
ATTCGGCAACTTGCCGCCTTGTTTGCCATTGATGTGGCCGCTTATGCGGTGATGAGTAACCATTATCACATCGTGGTACGCATCGACCGGGAACGGGCCTCGGAGTGGTCGATAGAGGAGGTCCTGAAACGCTGGACGGC
>NZ_FLUY01001331.1 GCF_900092655.1 Candidatus Thiosymbion oneisti | reverse complement strand
CGTCAGATCCCTCCTCCGTCGGG
This sequence comes from Candidatus Thiosymbion oneisti, assembly GCF_900092655.1. GTDB lineage: Bacteria > Pseudomonadota > Gammaproteobacteria > Chromatiales > Chromatiaceae > Thiosymbion > Thiosymbion oneisti. The sequence goes on along the minus strand of NZ_FLUY01001331.1, from coordinate 83 downwards.
ACCAGGTCTGCTCCCACGCTGGAGCCTGGGGAGCCAGCCGAAAATCAATGCCAGTAGAAAATCAATAGGTTAGTTTTTAGACA
>NZ_FLUY01001056.1 GCF_900092655.1 Candidatus Thiosymbion oneisti | reverse complement strand
AGCGAGCAATGCCTTAACCGGCGCATCCCGGATCTGGAAACGCTCCGCCGCGAGGCTGCCGCCTGGGCCGAGCGGCGTAATGTCGAACAGGTCGGTGTGGATTGGCAATTCACCACCGAACAGGCGCGCATCAAACTCAAACGACTCTACCC
>NZ_FLUY01001329.1 GCF_900092655.1 Candidatus Thiosymbion oneisti | reverse complement strand
CGATTAAGCGCCTGGTAGGCTAACAGCCAATGCCTATCAGCACGGAGAAGCTGCGTCCGCTGGAGCGGACAAGACGGTGTTCCCACGCTGGAGAGACTGTGAAAGAATTCGTTTCCCCCGGAAGTGGTGGGGTGAAACCGCTATATTTCACGTTAAATTCCGTACAAAGTGGAGCTAGGAGCAATCTATGCCGCCTGATTTAGGCGAATTGTGTTTCCTTTTCCCTTTCGCTCTGAAAATTCGGTAATACTTTCACAGTCTCTGGAGCGTGGGAACGAGCGCGAAATTTTCAGATTTTATGCCCTAAAATCAGTATCTTAATTTTTAGACAGCCTCTCACCGAGATCGGAGCCGATGCGCTGGTAGAAACGGCTGATCCGGGCGCGGGAAGAACCACGAATGGACACCAATCCGATGCGGCGGGCAGATCCCTGTGCCTGTCCTCAAAAAGTGCAGCCACGACGCCGACGATGAAATCGGAACCGTCCGCCCTGCCACCGCCTAAGCGGCAAGCCGGAGCACTCTTCTCCGCCGTGATCCTGCTGCTTGCCGGCTGCGCCTCCTCGCAGGTCCCCCCGGCCATTGGCAAGGCACCGGAAAAACCGATTTTGGTTGCGCAGGTACAACAAGAACCCGACCGCTTTCTCGACCGGCGAGTGCGCTGGGGCGGTACCATCGTCGCGGTCCGCAACCGGAAGCAGACCACCGAGATCGAGATCCTGTCCCGCCCGCTGGATTCGGGCGGACAGCCGCGGGGAAAGGAGCCCGGCACAGGCCGCTTCATCGCCTTGCTGACGGGATTCGCCGATCCGGCAGAATACCCCGAACAGCGGTTGCTCACCGTAACCGGGCGCCTGAAGCGCGTAGAAACCCGACCTATCGGCGAGTATCCTTACCCCTATCCGGTGGTCGCGGTCGAACAACCTTACCTCTGGCCGGAACCATCACCCTCGGGACCGCCCTATTTCTACCCGGACCCTTGGTATTACCCCTGGTACTCTCCCTGGCACCCTTGGTACTGGTAATACGGAGCCTTCAGAATACCTCCATGCGGCACACCAGCTTCTCTATCGTCTGTTCCCTGCTTCTCCTGGCGAGCTGTGCAAGCAATCTTTGCTTACCGCCGGTCGGCACCCCTTCCATTACACCGTCCGTGGTATCCGCCACCGGCGATCATGTGGGCAAGCCGATCCAATGGGGCGGTATCCTGATCGAGACCCGTCATTTCAAGGAGCATACGGAGCTCGAGCTGATCGCCTATCCCCTGGATAGCTGCGGCCGCCCCCGTACCGGAGCCGAGCAAACAGGGCGCTTCATCATCATCCATCCGGGATTCCTGGATACCACCGACTATCAGATCGGCCGCACGGTCAGCGCCACCGGCCGCATCACCGGGATCCGGACAGGACGGCTGGGGAACGCAGATTACGGCTTCCCGCTGCTGGAAAGCTACAAGGCCCACCTGTGGCCGGATCAACAGACTCGCAGCAATTATTCACGCCCCTGGATAAACATCGGGATCGGTGGTGGTGACGGCGATGTTTTTGGCGGAGTGGGGGTTGTCTTTTAGACTTGTTCCCGTTGATAAATCGGCACCTTAGGCCAAACGGATGCTGGAAGATACTTGACGATACTCTTTATCCGTAAAATGACGAAAGAGGCATTAATATTGAGTGCCAGAGACATGGTCCCCAAAGAGAGAAAACAGTATGACAAGAAATAAATCTTCATCTCATTTTCTCCAACGCCCTGTTTATTGAACATGCCAGACGTTGGGCGCATTGAGCGCCTAACAGTTAATTAGACTATACGCAGGCGCTAGCATATTAGAATGCACGCAATCCAGCACGGTAATTTCCTTAATCGATGTCCCATAGTCAAACAAAATGGGTGTCCTTTTTTCTCGCCGCATCTTGTTTTTCCCACTGAGCTAGCATTTCCCTCAACCTGACAGCCAAGCGTCCTACCATGACCGCTCCCCGTTCCGTTCTCGTCTCCCTAGAGAACACTCCTTGGTATCATTACGTATGTCGTTGTGTGCGCCGTGCCTTCTTGTGTGGCGAGGACCCCGTTCTCGGGCCTGAATTTCGACCACCGCCGCGGCTGGATCGTCGAGCGTATGCAGCAGCTTGCTACCCTGTTCGCCATCGATGTGGCCGCCTACGCGGTGATGAATAACCACTATTACATCGTGGTGCGCATTGATCGCGAACGGGCTTAGGAGTGGTCGATAGAGGGGGTGCTGCGGCGCTGGACGGCGCTCTTCACCGGGCCGCTGTTGGTGATACCTTATCTCTCGGCGTCCCGAGAAGAGATGACCCGGGCGGAGGTCACCGAGGTTGAGGCGCTTGCCGAAGTCTATCGAGCCCGGTTGCACGATTTGTCCTGGTTTATGCGCACTCTTTAGGAAGAAAGAAAAGGATTGAGAATTGTGAGAGATTGGATGTTTTGACCATGCTGCAAGTCTTCCGAATACAATATTGAACAGTTTGTTTGAATTGCAGCGGCAAGAATCAAAGAGTCATAAAACGAGTATTTCCATCGTTCAGATGTTTCAATAGTCTTTCGGTACAATTCAACTGATGTAGATATCTCACAGAGTGGTGCTAGAACGGTATTTAAATATTTTAAACTGTCCTGAGGAGCAAGTGGAGGATTAAACTTTTTTGTTGATACATTCAAAAATTCTTGAATCACCTGAGAGCTAATACAACCTATTTGTTCTTTAAGAGCATTTTGTATCAAATCACGAGCGATAGCATTTTTCGTGGGTTCGCTAGGCTCAAAGGAATAGACGAAAATATTGGTATCAAGAAAATATTTATCTTTCATTCATTTCTCCCCTGGAGTAATGCTTGATAGGTTTTGCATAGCTTAGATGTTCCATCAAATTTTGATAGTCATTGGAACTTGTGTCTACGCTGGTATAGTTTTCAAGCCATTGGCGAAACTGGGAATTCAAAGTGGTATATTCCTGTTTGGCTTTTTTTCTCGCCTTGCGGATTAGCTTTTCGTCAGCACTAAGCGTAATGTTCTTTAACATTTTGATTTCCATATATTTTATGCACTACATCAGTGTACACGACAAATCGTGTAAAAAGCAAGAGTATTGACGTAGCAATCTCAAATCGTCTTTCCTAACAATTGGTTAAAAGACACCGGGATAACCGGTTGCCGCCGCACTCCAAAGGGCAGTCAGAGTGGTGGGCACAGCCCACCCCACAAATCCTTTGCGGCCCAAAAATCATTCGGCTTCGATACGGTATTTATCGTCCGCATCCTGTTGTTTGCGCGCCAGTTCTGCCTGGGTGCGTAGCTTCCAGATCTCCTTGCGTTCCTCGACCCGTTTCTCCCAGGCGTTCTCGACTTCTTCGATGCTTTTCTCACCGAACAGGGCCTGGCGCAGGAATCGGAAGGCGAAATCCATCAGGAGCAGATCGTCCGTCGCGGCTGCTTGAAAGAAGGCGTCGTCGAGCTTGTAGGACCGGCGGAAGTTCTCGCTGAGCACGAAGCGGCGGAACATGTCCAGGTTGTAGGAGGCCATGAAGAACACCTGCAGGCTCATCTCGGAGGGGCGCCCTACCCCGGGACCGGCGGACTTTTTCTTGAGGATCAAGCGGTACCAGTCTCGGTTCCGGTCGTCGTACTCCTTGCATCCCTGCTCAATGCGGTAGTCCTGGATACTGATCTCGCGGTCCTCGAGGTGGCCCTTGCAGTAGCTCTCGGAGATCAGGGAGTAGTTCTCCTCGGCCTGGGACGAGTCCTTCTTGCGCATATTGAGCAGGGCCACCGGGTAGTAACGGCAGACAGTGGGCCGGTCTGCGTAGACCTTGCAACCGTTGTCTCCGTCCAGCATCAGGCAGGTGCCTGCGTCGTCGGTGCGCAACTTGAGGCCGGGCACGCCATCCTGATCCATCCGGAAGGGGACCGTGTAGTGCTTGAGGAATTCCTCGGAGGTCAGTCCGAAGCGCGATTTCAGACGCAGGATGTCGTAGGGGGCCAGGGTGACATCGGCCCGCCGGCAGCAGGCGTTGAAGCAGGCGATTCCCTGGTAGCACCGGAACTTGAATCCGGTGTCAGCGGTGAGCAGCTGCGGTAGGTTGGGACTCTCGAAAGGAAGGTCGAAGCGCTCGTCGTTCATGGCTCGGGGGTCCTCGCGTGGCGGTGGCCGTCAGGTCGGCCAATGAGGGAAGTCCGCAAATGAACGCAAATAAACGCGAATGAAAAGATTATCGGGCAGAAAGGGTGCCGACGGTTCCGGGGCGGCGCGCGACCTGCCCTCTCGTTTTGCTCGGACAGTCTGCGAGTGAAAGAGTTGCGAACTGCGCCGCTCCCGCGTCAGGCGACAATCAAAGCAGCAGATTTGCGTCCATTCGCGTTCATTTACGGACTCATATCCAAAAAGACAAAAAATCCGGGCACCTCACGGTGCCCGGATTTTCAAGTCTTGAGAAGCTGTCGAGGATTACTTGAACAGCTTGGACTTGTCCACCAGGTCCGTGTGTGCCCGCTTGAAGCAGGTCCACTGTTTGGATTCCTTGTCATAGACGGAGTTCACGAAGCAGTGCCAGTTCTCTTCGTCGACCTTGTTGTGGTCCATCCGATAGTAGAAGCCCGGATAACGGGACTCCTCACGGAACTGGATGTGCTTCATATGGGCTTCCGCGGTAAGGATGCGGTGGTAGTTCTCCCAGGCGCGCAATAGCTCGTGCAGATCCTTGGCCCGCATCTTCAGGGAGTCTTCCTTGAGCATCTCCAGCTTCTTCTCCGCCAGCTCCAACATGTTGGCGTTGGTGGTGTAGTAGGTCGCCACGCCGGCCACGTACTCGTCCATGACCTTCTGCAGACGGAATTGCAGCATCCGCGGGGTGATGTAGTTGGGGTTGATGTCGATCGCGGTGGAATAGTCCTTGTGCTCCAGGAAGTTCTTGACCGGACGATAGATCTCCTCGATGAGGGTGTCCACGTCGGTATCCAGCTCAGGCTTGAGGTCCTTATTGTCCATAACGAACTTGACCATGGCCTTGGCCGCGAGACGGCCCTCGGCGTGGGAGCCGGAGGAGAACTTATGGCCGGAGGCACCGACACCGTCGCCGGCGGTGAACAGGCCCTTGACCGTGGTCATGCTGCGATAGCCCCAGTTCCAACCGGACGGCAGATGCTCGGGGACACCGGCTTCTTTCTCATCGGTGGGCGCACCCAGGTCCTCGGGACCCGAGACCCAAATCCCGCAGCAACCCGAATGTGAGCCGAGCAGATAGGGTTCGGTGGGCATGAGCTCGGAGTTCTTCTTCTCCGGCTCGATATTCTCGCCCGCCCAGATGGCGCACTGGCCGATACACATATCGAGGAAGTCTTCCCAGGCCTCGGCCTCCAGGTGCTTGACCTCGCGCTTAGACAGGGTCTCGCGCAGCTTGCCCAGGGCGGTGACCGTGTCCATCCAGATGGGGCCACGGCCTTCGCGCATTTCCTTGAGCATCAGGTGGTTACGCAGGCAGGCGGCCGGAACGGCGGCTTGGCCGTAGGGGGGATAGTCGTTCAACAGCTCTTTGTTGCGCTGCATGTAGACTTCGCCGAAGCCGTTGGTGGCCTGGGACTTGAAGAGCAGAAACCAAGCGCCTACCGGGCCGTAGCCGTCCTTGAAGCGGGTCGGTACGAAGCGGTTTTCCATCATGGTCATCTCGGCGCCGGCCTCGGCGGCCATGGCATAGGTGGAGCCGGCGTTCCACACCGGGTACCAGGCGCGGCCCTGGCCCTCACCCACCGACCGGGGCCGGAAGATGTTCACGCAACCCCCGGCGACCAGCAGGCAGGCCTTGAACTTGTAGACGAACAGCTTGTGCTCGCGCACCGAGAAACCGACCGCCCCGGCGACGCGGTTCTTGTCGTTCTTGTCGTTTACCAGCTTGACGATGAAGACCCGCTCCTGGATGCGGTCGGTACCCAGGGCCTTCTTGGCGGCCTCGGCGACGATCCACTTGTAGGACTCGCCGTTGATCATGATCTGCCATTTACCGGAACGCACCGGCTTACCGCCGTCCTTCAAGGGGGTCAAGCCCTTGGAGCCGTCATGGCGCTCGCCGTTCTCGTCGGTCTTCCAGATCGGCAGGCCCCATTCCTCGAACAGGTGCACGGACTCATCGACGTGGCGGCCCAGATCGTAGGCCAGGTCGTCACGGGTGATGCCCATCAGGTCGTTGGAGACCATGCGGGCGTAATCGGCGGGGTCCTGCTCGCTGCCGATGTAGGTGTTGATGGCGGACAGGCCCTGGGCCACGGCGCCGGAGCGATCCATGGCGGCCTTGTCGACCAGCTTTACCTTGATGTCGCTGCCGGCGGCCTTGACCCAGGGACCGATCTCGTAAGCGGTACCGCAGGCGGCCATGCCGCCACCGATGATGAGGATGTCGACCTCTTCCTCGACAACCTCAGGTTTTCCGAATTCTCCGGCCATTCTGTTACCTCTGTTGAATCTCTGTTGACTTGATTTGGAGTCGACTCAGGGGCCTACTTTCTGATCAGTTCGCTGGAATCGCCGGCGCGGAAGCCATTGGCCCGTACGAAGAAGCCGGGTTCCGTAACCTTGGAGATGTCGGCCTCCGGCTTGCCGCCGTAGGGATCGATGGAGCCTTCCGGGGTGGTGCGGATCGGAAACTTGAAGCGCTTCATGGTGCCGTTGCGGAATTTGATGGTCCACATGATGGAGTCGGTACCGCGCAGGGGCTGCACGGAGGCACCCAGGGGCACGATATCCGCGTAGGGACGGGCCTCGATGGCCTGCTGCGGACAGATCTTGATGCAGGAGTAGCACTCCCAGCACTGCTCGGGCTCCTGGTTGTAGGCCTTCATGGCATGACTCGTCTCGGCCCCGTCCTTATCGAGCATCATCAGGTCATGGGGGCAGATGTACATGCAAGCGGTCTTGTCCTGGCCTTTGCAGCCATCGCACTTCTCAGTACGCACAAAAGTTGGCATGGTGCATTCTCTCCTAAGTGTTTCACTGCGGTGTAGCCGCCGCGATGGATAATACCCGGCGACCTGTGGCTTCCCATGGACCCAAGCCTGCCGATACTCTGGACGATCTGCCGTCCTTAGAGGCTGTCTAAAAACTAACCCATTGATTTTCTACTGGCATTGATTTTCGGCTGGCTCCCCACGCTCCAGTGTGGGAGCAGACCTGGTCCCGACGGAGGAGGGATCTGACGCTCCAGCGTCGATTAAGCGCCTCGGTAGGCTAACCGC
>NZ_FLUY01001752.1 GCF_900092655.1 Candidatus Thiosymbion oneisti | reverse complement strand
GCCGTGGCGGTGATGGTGCCGCTGGTGGCGGTAACGTCTCCGGCAGCGGTGTGCTCGATGCCGGTGCCACCTGTGAGCGCGACACTGCTTCCGCTCACGGCCGC
>NZ_FLUY01001464.1 GCF_900092655.1 Candidatus Thiosymbion oneisti | reverse complement strand
TGAGGGTGATGTCCTTCCGGTCAGCAGCCGTACCGGCGATGATTTGACCCACGGCGAGATCGCCGGTCTCATCGATGAAGATGTTGCCGCCGGTGGCCTG
>NZ_FLUY01001323.1 GCF_900092655.1 Candidatus Thiosymbion oneisti | reverse complement strand
TCGAGCTTGGTCGCTACAGCCGTGTCGATATCGGCGTTTCCTGTCGCACCGATAGCGCCGCCCGCGGTCAGGCTGATCGCGCCGCCCACGAGGTTCTCATTGCCCGCGCCTTCAACTGTAGTGTCGTAGTCATTGATCGCACCGCCTGCGGTGAGGGTGATGTCCTTCCGGTCAGCAGCCGTACCGGCGATGATTTGACCCACGGCGAGA
>NZ_FLUY01001631.1 GCF_900092655.1 Candidatus Thiosymbion oneisti | reverse complement strand
GCCCAACACCATCAGGCTCATCTCAGCGCGGACCTTCTTGAAGCCACGCACCAGAAAGTGATCCCAGCCAAACCAGCGCTTGAGGGTACCGAAGGGGTGTTCGACCAAACCGGCGCGCTGGCGCATTCGTGTGGCCCCC
>NZ_FLUY01001322.1 GCF_900092655.1 Candidatus Thiosymbion oneisti | reverse complement strand
AGGGGTGCAGTCATTGAGAAGTCCTAAGGGGATAGGACAGTGTGCAGTCTCAAGTGGCGCTAACCGACTACCCCCCTTCTGCTATTGCGGAAAAAGGGCCAGGCTCAATTGACGGGTCGTTTTCCACAGATCATTCGCCTAACATTCGGCTGCAAGCGACCCAATGCCGCGGTCCGCCTCCTCAGCAACTATTCGAGCTCAGTGCCACGCGGCATTGGGCGTATGAGCCGAGCAGTTATGCGACATAGATTGACATACTAAATAATGAAAGATTACAAAATAGCCGAAAGACAGGTTGATGTTAGCGTTGGTGAGTCAGTTCGCATCATCCGTGAACTTCAAGACATGAGCCAGAACGAACTAGCCAGGTTAACTGGCATTCCGCAATCCACCATTTCGGCTATTGAGAACGATTGCGTTAACCTAGGTGTAGAACGAGCAAAACAATTGGCAGTGGCACTTAGGTGTCATCCGGCCGTACTCGTGTTCCCAGGGTGGGATATAAACTATGCCGCGTAACAAGCGCGTGCAGTGTTTGGGGAAAAGTGGGAAAAGGAGCCAGATTCATAATGAAGACGTGGTGGCGCTTATTGCTTATGGAGGCGAATATGAGCGAGGAAACAGGCGAGGAAACAGGGACAGACCACGTTTCTTCACCTCCAGGAAAGAAAGGGAAAAAAAGACACCCATCTTTTCGACTTGATCCTCCCACTGCGCGATATTGAGTGGACTAGTCCAAACGTTAGCGCAACCCTTCGCCTTAATGCCATTAAGTTAAGCCTCAAAGCCCCTCTCCCGGCGGGAGAGGGGTTGGGGAGAGGGCGAACGAAAACAGGGAT
>NZ_FLUY01001248.1 GCF_900092655.1 Candidatus Thiosymbion oneisti | reverse complement strand
CCAGACCATGAAAAGCTGGTACCAAAAACAACCCAATCTGTTCAAAAAACGTGTCTATAATCTGGCGGGACTTGACAC
>NZ_FLUY01001321.1 GCF_900092655.1 Candidatus Thiosymbion oneisti | reverse complement strand
GTTGATCCCTGTTTTCGTTCGCCCTCTCCCCAACCCCTCTCCCGCCGGGAGAGGGGCTTTGAGGCTTAACTTAATGGCATT
>NZ_FLUY01001320.1 GCF_900092655.1 Candidatus Thiosymbion oneisti | reverse complement strand
CAACCCCTCCCTCGTCATTCCGGCAGGGATTGCCGGAATCCAGGGCCAGGGATGGCAAAACGGTGGAGTTCAAAGCATTAGGTCGCATTTAAA
>NZ_FLUY01001034.1 GCF_900092655.1 Candidatus Thiosymbion oneisti | reverse complement strand
CCGCCCGCGGTCAGGCTGATGTTACCGCCCACGAGGTTCTCCTCCTCGCTGTCATCGGCCTTAGTCTCGGAGTTCCCGTCGGTGATCGCACCGCCTGCGGTGAGGGTGATGTCCTTCCGGTCGGCAGCCGTACCAGCGATGATTTGACCCACGGCGAGATCGCCGGTCTCGTCGATGAAGATGTCGCCGCCGGTGGCCTGCGCGTCGAGCTTGGTCGCAACAGCCGTGTCGATATCGGCGTTTCCTGTCGCGCCGATAGCGCCGCCCGCGGTCAAGCTGATGGCACTGCCGACGAGGTTTTCGTTACCCGCACCTTCGGACGTGGTGTCCTGATCGCTGATCGCACCGGTGGTGGCGGTAATGGTGATGTCGCCGGCGCCGGCATCGATACGGCCCAACCCGATATCGTTTGCCGCCGTGAGGTTGACGTCCCCTCCGGCGCCTGCAGAAACATCAATGGTGCCGTTGTTTGTGATGTCGTTTCCGGCAGTGATAGTAACCCCCATGCTGTCTCCGGCGTCAGCACTCGCCGGTCCGATGGTGACTCCGCTATTGACAGTGACATCGTTGTGTGCCGTGAGTGTCAGGGTGACAGTCTGGTTAGGGGTATTAGGATCTGGATTTGTGTCCAAGGCAGGACGAATATTCGCTGCAACGGTGATGTTGCCCACATCCGTACCAGTTCCGGCCGTGGTCACTGCAACATTGGTCCCCCCTTCCAACGCTGCCACATGGGCGGTTGCCGCGGCGATATCGATTGTGATGTCTGTCGGATCGATCAACCAGGTCCCAGGGTTACCGGAGGGCGCGGAGGCGTCCACCTGGGCCGCCGCGATGTCAATGGTCCCGGCGGCGGAGGTCTCGATGAAGCCGCCGTCACCGCCGTGCGGACCGCCCCGGGCCGTCAGCTTGCCCGCGATCCTGGCGGTCTCCTTCCCGTAGACAATGATGCTGCCGCCGTCGCCAAAGCCGGTGGCATCGGCAATGACTTGGGCCTCGGGTGCCAATATCACCGCATCGGCATTGCGGCCGGGGCCCTGGCCGCCCCGGTCTCCGCCGATGCGGATATCGCCGCCGCCCGCGCCGCCGCTGGCCTTTACCAGGGATTTGCGTCCGAGTCTGAGCTTGCGACCCCGTATGTCGATCTTGCCGCCCCGGCTGTTCCGCGACGAGGCATCCAGGACACCGGTCACGGCCACAGTCCCGTGATTGCCGCCGTCCAGGACGATCTCGCCCCCGTCCGCGGAGACGCTGCGTGCATGAATCTTGCCGCCCACCTGGACCGCCTGATCGACGATGCCTTCGGCGGCCGCGGCGGTGATCAATACCCGTCCGCCGTCGACCTGGATGATGCCGTTGTTCGCAGCCAGGGCCTCGACGCCTGCCGGTTTGTGGGTCACCGGTGATTTGGTCTCGAAGTGAATGAGATCGTCGCCGTAGAGATCCACCGCGAAGGTCTCGGCCCCGGCGATGACGACGGTCGAGCCCTGGCCTTCGATGACGCCGTCGTTGCGGGCATGGGGGGCCACCAAGGCCCCGAGACCGCGCTCGCCCAACGAGATGTGGCCTTGGTTGATGACCTTGGCATTGGGGCTCGGCTGGTCGAACTGGTAGCGCCCGGCCATGAAATTGTCATCGGCGATATTCGCGGTGGTGGCCAGAAAGCCTTGGGCTTGAACCGTGCCGTTCCGTCCGATGGTGACGCCGTTCTGATTGATCAGCCACACATTGCCGTTGGCCTGGAGCTGCCCGTTGATCCGGGACGGACGGTCGGTAACGACCCGATTGAGGGCAATGGAGCGCCTGCCGGGCTGATCGAATTGGGTGACCTCGCCTTTCTCGATGCTGAAGCCGTTCCAATTGATGACGGCCTTGCCGCTGTGCTGATCGATGGTTACCTGCCCCGGTTGGGTGGCGATATGGGCATTGCCGCGGACCACTACCCCGCCGGTGGGATTGGCGCCGATGATGGGGGCTGTGAGCATGACGACGATACAGGCCGCCGTCGCAGCCAGGGGTAGATCGAGACGCTTGCCTGGTTTGGAAGATGCCG
>NZ_FLUY01001805.1 GCF_900092655.1 Candidatus Thiosymbion oneisti | reverse complement strand
CCGGTTCACCAGGACTCGGCTGTCCGATCCCCGGATACGCAGGGGTGTGATGACGTGAAAGCCGATGCGGTTACCCTCAAATAAAGTGGGTGTCCTTTTACTCTTTTTACTGCTTTTACTGTTGGTTGTGTCTTAACTGATAGGGTTCCACCTTCTGGGCCTCGATACGATACCCGGCATCACCTAATTCGCTGGAGAGTTTCTCTACGGTAATCTTTCCCGTCACCCAGACCGTGTCGAACAATTTTCCTTGGTAGGTCTGGTTTTTCTCGGTGACGACGTAAACCGTCTGGTTGGCGGGTGGCGGGGGCGTGTGGATACAGGCACCATAATAGGGTACCAGCAAAAATTCCTGTACGATTTTTGCATCCATTTCAAGAGGCACCACAAATCCAGGCAACTTGACCATCTTACCGTCGTAGTCATGTACCACCGGCGCTTCCCTCCAGAACGTCTTGAGCTTTTCCATCAGTTCCTTGGCGCGCGGATCGTCGTCGCTGAGATTGTCGGCGTTGTATTCGTCCATCAACTCCAGCCGCCAGTTAGCGGGGATTAAGGCATCCCATTCGAGTTCGATAGCACCGGTCTTGTCCGGCTCGACGGCTTGAACTGTGCCCATCTGCGGCACTGTTGCCGTCAATACGATGGCGCAAAGAAAGAGAGGCGACATGTTAAAGCCTGGGTGCATCGTAGACTCCTATACCCGCACCGACAGTCCGTCCGCTAGCGAGAGCTTGTAGGCCCGGTAACTGGGGATGCCGCCTACCAGGAAACCCGCACCTACTACAGCAACGAGTAGTATCCACTCGTACGGGGATAGACCATCGATTGTGATGAAGATTCCGAATCGGCTCTCGATGATCGGTTGACCTGCGAGCAGCAGGAGATAGAGCAACGCTAGACCCAACAGCACGCCGAACAGCGTGAGAAAACCCGCTTCGCCCATAATCAATGCAAACACATGACCTGGACGCGCACCAACCGAGCGCAGGATAGCCATTTCCCGGCGCCGCTCATTGAGACTCGTCAACAAGGTCGTCAGCATACCAAACAGTCCAACAACGACAACAAATGCCGAAACAATCAGCAATGCGTTCTCGGCTATACCGATCAAATCCCAGAGCTGGCTGAGTGCCACTCCGGGCAAGATCGCAGACAGCGCTTCTTGCGGATACTCGTTGATGAAACGTTGGACCTGGAAGGTCGCGACCTTCGATTTGAGACCGAACAGGGCAGCGGTGATCACCTTCGGCGTGAGATCCATAGCCCGTGTCTGCTCGGCCGAGATCGATACGCCAGGGATCGGCGCGCCGCTCTGCCAGTCGACATGGATCGCCTCGATCGCCTCGAGACTGACATGCACGGTCCGGTCGACCGGCGTCCCGGTACGCGTGAGTATGCCGACCACGCGAAACGGCTTGTCGTCGTGGCGGGCAAAGCTGACGTCGCTCGCACCATGTGCAACGACGATCGGATCACCGATCTTATAACCCAGCTTTTCCGCAACCTCGGCGCCTATCACGGCGTCGTAGAGGTCTGCGAATCGTTGTCCCTGGGCGATCACTAGCTGGCGATCACGCGCATAGCGGTAGCGGTCGAAATAGGCGGTCGTCGTGCCCAGGACACGAAATCCACGGTGCGAGTCGCCCAACGATATCGGCACGCTCCAGGCCACCTTCGGATGTGCGGCAATCTCCTGGTAGCTCTTCCACGAGATATTGTTGGTCGCATCACCGATCCGGAAAACCGTGTACAGCAACAGCTGCACCGGCCCGCTGCGCGCGCCGACGATCAGGTCGGTTCCAGACAAGGTATTGGCGAAGCTCGTGCGCGCCTCGGTGCGCAGCCGCTCGACACCGACTAGCAGGGTGACGCTTAACGCAATGGAAACCACGGTCAGCATGGCGGTGAAACGCCGATTCAGCAGACTCTTCCAGGCTAGAGAAAAGGTCGCCATGGCTCAGACCGCCGCCATGTCTTGGCCGGATCGATTGACCGCGGCCAGGTCGATGGTCCTGTCGAACAGGTGCTCCAGCGAGGCGTCGTGACTGACGAAGATCAGCGTGGCTCCCACCTCGCGGCATTCGCTGAACAGCAGCCGGATGAAAGACTCGCGTCGATCCGCATCGAGCGACGAGGTCGGTTCGTCGGCGATCAACAGTTCCGGCGAGCCCATCAGGGCGCGTGCTGCTGCGACGCGTTGCTGTTGTCCGACGCTCAGGGTCGTGACCGAGCGCCCGTGGAGTTCGGGGTGGTCCATATCGAGATGACGCAATAGGCGCCGCGCCTCGGTTTCCAGATCTTTGCCGCGCGCCAGCGCCTTGTCGCGCCGTCGTGCCGAAAACCGACACGGCAGCATCACGTTGTCAACCACCGACAGGTAGGGAATCAGGTTGAACATCTGGAAGATGTAGCCGATGTGATCGGCGCGAAAGTGGTCGCGCTGCACGCTGCCGAGCCGTTCCAACGCCTGGCCCATGACGCGTACCGAGCCGGTGCCCGCCGTCGTGACCCCGGCCAGCAGACTCAGCAGGGTGCTCTTGCCGCTGCCGCTCGCACCCTTGATAAACAGGTACTCGCCCGCGGTGACCTGCATCGCCTCGATAGTCAGCACCGACGGGGCGCCCTCATGCCAGCGAAATGCCAAGTCATGGATGTCGATCACCAAGTCGGTCTATCTCCCTGTCGATTAATACGCGATCCGAGCGCTCGGCCGGAACCGATCGCATCGCCCATTCTTTTGTTCAGAACGTTACGACGTGATTGCTCGCTGTCAATTCCGCCGCACCCTGTTTGGTCTCGATTACGTACTGCACCTTAAGTTTTTCCATGCCGGGGAAGGCCTCAAAGAGTTCCACGGTCAGCTGTGTCAACTTACCCGGCTTAGTGCACTCGAAGTGATAGGCGGCCTCGATGTCCGAATGCACTTCGCCTTCGTGCTCGTGTCCGCCCTTTTCCTCATGCGCGCGATCATCCGAATGCTCATCCGCGTGTTCACCGTGTTCCTTTTCGAGCAACGCGGAGGCGACCCGCACGTCTTCCGTGCGACAGCCCGCATCTTCGTTGAATCTAAATAGTCGGTCTCCGTCCTTCAGCGTGGCGACCGCCTTGTCCAACGCGGCATGGTCGGCCTCGGACGAAGGGGTGTGTTCGAAGCCGACGATGTTGGCCGCCGGGCTGTCGAGTTCAACGTGCACGTCCCGACCCTCGAGGGCCAGGTTCAGCGCGGCGATGCCATGAACGTGAGCGCCATGCTCGCGGTGTTCATCCTCGTGCTCCTGTTCGTGTTTGTGATCATGATCGTGTTGCTCACCCGCAGACGCCCCGGGCACGACCAGCACCAAGGGCGAAAGCAGAGAAAAAGTCAGAATGGTTCGTTTCAGGCACATTGTCGGCGTTTCCTGGTCAGTTGGAATGATATCGTGTGTTGTAGTGAATCTTCGACCTCGGTGGCCCACCGCAGTCGTCGCAGATCAGGAATTGGCTCGCTGGTGGGTGATCCGGATGCGCACAGCTGCGAATGGCTGTCCCGATAACTGCTGGGTTTAGCCATCTCTGGCCACAACCCAGCCTACGGGCTTACGGCCGTTTTGGGGTGGTATATCCAGCCGTTTTCTGCCACGGTTCCCAGATGGTTTCGTACCCAACGAAACCCTTTTCATTAGGCTCTTTCTGACGGGTTATCATATAGTCCGTGCGGCCCTCAGGAACTTTTGGTCTGGTTTGCTTTTGTTCACTCATAAATCACCTTTTGCCAAGAAGCCGAGATAGCCACTGCAAGAAATTGCAGCTGAAAACCATCCCGACGCAACACAATAAAAAGACACCCGTTTTGTTTATGCGGTGCTTCGAGTTGCCAGCTACCAGTCGGGTGTACCCAAACAAAATGGGTGTCCTTTTATTCCGTTTAAGTCCTTCTTTTTCACGATATTATCAATGTTTGTTTTAAAGCATCTCCGGGTAGCCCTCTGCAATAATCATCCATTCGATCTTATGCTATCGATTCAATAGCTTGCCTAAGATTCTCTTTTGTTTCTTCAATGGTTTCTCCTTGACCGTTGGCGCCGGGAAACTCCGGGCATATCGCCCAGAACCCCCCTTCTGGAGCTGTCTCAACGATTGCCGTTACTTCAGCTTTCATGATCTTTTATCCCTTCATCACCATAATCAGTGCTGCTTGCATATGAAGATTCTTTGATTATTCAGAAAAATAATCCTGTTAATCCTGGAAATCCTGTGAATCTTGTCCTATTAGCGGTTAGCACTACGGTTATGTCAACAGCCCCTAGCTTCATCGCTCACACCGCGCTCCCTCCGTCCGCCTCGCGCACCAGGCTGAGCCGCAGCCACAGCACCAAGGCGATGAGTGCGAATGCGAACCATTGGATCGCATAGCCGATATGCATATTTTCTTTGGGCAGCTCCCGCGGCCACAGGCGCAAAAAACCGCCGATAGTGTCGGGATCCTGCAAAATGACCGCCGGCAGTACCTGGATGCCGGTCGCCGTCGTGTAGAGCTCCAGGGTGAGATAGGGCCAATGCCGACCCCAGTCTTTCGCCGCCTCCGGGTTACCGTGAAGCGCGAGGGCGGGGGGTGAAGGAAGATGGGCCTTTCCCGTCACCGTCACTTCCCCTCGGGGTATCGGCGCCGCAACCAGGCTTCCATCACCGGGCGCGGCAATCCAACCCCGGTTCACCAGGACTCGGCTGTCCGATCCCCGGATACGCAGGGGT
>NZ_FLUY01001654.1 GCF_900092655.1 Candidatus Thiosymbion oneisti | reverse complement strand
TCGTAGGGTGAGCGGTGGCGCTTGGAAAAGATGACCGGTTGCCAGTAGAACAGCGGATCGAATCCGTAGCTTCGCCCCAGCGACTCGACCAGGGTGAGGTTGGCTTGGTACCTGCGTACTGTTTGCCGGACGACCTCGTCGCTCAGCAGAGGGGCCTGCGATCCGGTATGCGGCGGTGCCCGCGGCCGCATGCGGTGCTGCAGCCCCGTCGCCAGACGGTGGAACCCCCACAGGTTTCCGGCCAGGACCTCTCGTCCCCAGCGCCACGCCAGCTGTTTCGGCCGCGAGCTGAGGTTGAATTCCGCCCGCCGGGCCACCTCGTTCCTTGAAATGCCCGCTGCGCCGTTTTGGTGAGCCGAAAACACATCGTTGATACCGTCGTAAAAGAGCACGATGTCCGGCACGTCGCCGCGCTGGATGCGGCGCAGCAGGGCGATCACTTCCTGGGTGCTGACGTAACCGATCTGGCCGTGATTCGTCACTTCGGCGCGATATCCCTTCTCGTGCAATAGCTTGCTCAGATACGAGGCAATGGTGTGGTCATCACGTGTGCCCCAGCCCCACATGGTCGAACCGCCGAAGGTGAACACCCGCACCGGCGGCGGATCATCGGCGCCATCCCGCACCGGCGGGTTCCAGGTTACCCGCAGGCCGTTTTGGTTTACGTTGGTGTAACGGGCCCGATGCGGGACACTCCGCCAATAGACGTATGGGGACCAGACGATCTGCCGACCCAATTCTTCGACATACTGGGCCCATTCGGCGCCACGATAGGCGTCGGCCCGTGCCGCCCGGTTTTCATACTTGTCCTCGGTCAGCGGCTGACGATCCAGGAGCTGATCCCTGGTGGTCAGCGCCAGGCGCAGCCCCGCTTCGCAGACGACGATCAGAATCAGCGTGATGCCCAGGATCACCCACCCCGTGCGGATGCCTGATCCGACCGCCTGCACGGATCCAAGTAGGACCTTTGCCATACCGCTAAGCGATCACCGCACCGTCTTCTGTTTGGCGGCTGCTCGGCGTTGCTCGATCAGCTCGATCACGTCATCCACCATGGCCGCGGCGATCAACCGGTTGCCCGCCCCGGATACGTGTGCAAAGTCCCAATAATAAGGTTCCTTCAAGTCATCGAACAGCGCGCTGAGGTTGTGAAAATGCGGACGGCTGTTCAGGGCTTGGGAGCGCCGTATCCGTTGGTAGACGGTGTCGTAGGTCTGCTTCAGAAAGGGATTCCCCTTGGCCCGATGCTGCTCGTAGGGTGAGCGGTGGCGCTTGGAAAAGATGACCGGTTGCCAGTAGAACAGCGGATCGAATCCGTAGCTTC
>NZ_FLUY01001350.1 GCF_900092655.1 Candidatus Thiosymbion oneisti | reverse complement strand
GCGCTCACCACATCTTTACGGCCCTTGCCCAACCTACAAGATCATGTTTTCGGGAGGATTTATACGCGCTCGCCCTGGG
>NZ_FLUY01001317.1 GCF_900092655.1 Candidatus Thiosymbion oneisti | reverse complement strand
CAGGTTGCCGTACTGGTTGGCCATGCCTTCCTTGTGCCCCAGTTCCTTATCGATGGCCAGACTCTTGCGGTACATGGATTCGGCC
>NZ_FLUY01001691.1 GCF_900092655.1 Candidatus Thiosymbion oneisti | reverse complement strand
TTCAATGGAAAACTCCTAAAACAATAAGGTTGATACCTATGAATACATCTGAAATTAAAAAAATGAGCACTATTGAGTGTCTCCAAACTATGGAGGCTATATGGGATACCCTTCTTTATGATGAGATCGAGATTGAGTCTCCTGAATGGCATCGGGATGTTCTTGAGGAAAGAATGGGGCATTGTTGCGTGCCCGAGAGGTCATGGAGTTGCTGGTAGCCACGTCTGTACCGGAGAATGCACCATGAATATCCACTTGTATACCAATGCGACGACGACTCCGAAAACCCGCCAGTACATTCAGGTGTCCCACCAGTCCGTCACCCAGCTCGCCGATGAGTTGGGCGTGAGTGAGGATACCATCCGCCGCTGGAAGCGCCGGGACGGTGTTGCCGATGGCTCGCACACGCCGCACCGCCTGCAGACCACCCTGACCCCGACCAGGCAGCCGTGGTCGTGGAGCTGCGCAAGACGCTGCTACTGCCGCTCGATGACCGGCTGGTGGTGACTTGGGAGTTCATCCACCCCGAAGTTTCCCGCTCCAGCCTCGACCGCTGTCTGCGCCGCCATGGCGTCTCCAACCTCAAGGCCCTGCTGCCGCAGGAGGAAGGCGCCCAGACGCCCCCCTACAAAACCTTCAAGGATTACCCGCCCGGCTTTGTGCATGTCGATGTCAAGTACCGGCCCCAAATGCCGGACCAAGACTAACGCACCTACCTGTTCGCGGCCATTTGATCGCGCCACCCGCTGGGGCTACGTGGAGATCCTTAAGGACAAGTCAGCAACCGCCGCCAGCGGCTTCTTGAAACGCTTGATCGCGAAGGCACCCTTCACCATCAACACCGTCCTCACCGACAACGGCAAGGAATTTACCGACCGCTTCTGCGCCACCGGCGAGCGCCACCAACCGGCGCCCAGGTCTTCGATCAGGTCTGTGCCGACAACCGCATCGAGCATCGCCTGATCAAACCCACAACCCCGCGCACCAACGGCATGATCGAACGCTTCAATGGCCGCATCGCCGACGTGCTGCGCACCAACCGCTTCGACTCTGCCGCCTCCCTGAAGGCAACCCTCAGACACTTCGTCTACCTGTATAATCACCATATCCCGCAGCAAAACTTGCACTACAAAACGCCTCTCCAGACGCTCCAACAATGGTACCCACAGCAACCCCAACTTTATTAAAAAAAATCCTCGCAATCATCCGGGACCTGACATTTGCCTAACAGCGATTCAAAGCGGTGGAAACCCAACCGGTCAACCCCTCAATTCCTGGTAGACGGCATAGGTCTTTCGGAACACGATCCGCTCATCGAACTCCTCCAGCACCTTCTTGCGCCCGGCGGCACCGAACCGCCGGCACACATCCGAGGTGTTGAGCAGGTACTCGATCCTGTCGCTCAATGCCGTCGCATCCCCGACGGGAACCAGAAATCCGTTGACCCCGTCGTCCACCACCTCCCGGCACCCAGGCGCATCCGTGGTGATAATAGGCAACCCCATGGCCGCCGCCTCGATCAGACCCTTGGGGGCACCCTCCCGGTAGCTCGGTAGTACAACCAGATCCACGGTGTGCATCAAGCGCGCCATGTCCTCCACATGTCCGAGTACCTTGACCACTCCCGCCTCGTCCCACTGGGCGATGTCCGCTTCCGGCACCGCGGCAGGGTTGCCCGGGTCCGATACGCCCGCCAATAGGAACTCCACTCCCCTCACCCTCGAACCCAGTCGCTCGGCGGCATCGATATATTCTCGGATACCCTTCTCCCACAACAGACGCGAAGCGAGAAGAACCCGGAAAGGTCCGTCCCGCTCCCGTTCGAACGGGGTAAAACGGAGGGTATCAACGCCGGAGCTTCTGATGAGGCGAATCCGTTCGTCCTCGACTGAGCCGAGCGCGGCAAAAAGGTGCACATCGTCCGGATTCTGTAAGATCAACCGGCTTCCAGGACCGCTGAGCGCGAACCTGAGGAGCAATTTCACCAGCGGTCTGAGCAGCCTCGCCTGCAGGGAATCGCTGGTGAACACATGACCGAGCCCAGTAACCGCATTGATGCGCCGACTGATCCCAAGCCACCGGGCCACGAGCGAGCTGTACACTACACATTTTATGGTGAAGTTGTGGATCACATCCGGCTTTTCCGTTCGGAAGACCTCCGAAATCTGCCTCAGCAGTGTCAGTTCGCTGATCAGGTTCAGGCTACGCCGGTCCATCGGCAGCGGAAACCAGCGAAAACCTGCCGCTTTGATACGGGGGCCATAGACTCCATGCGGCGACATCATCACGACTTCCATCCCTCGCTCACGCAGGAAGCGCGCAAGTCCGAGCCGAAAGTTGTAGAGATACCAGTCCGTGTTGGCAAAAAATAGGACCTTCATTTGCTCGGTTCTCAATATCGGCCGTGCTATTGCAACAGAATGTTCCGGTACGGCAGCCAATACTTGGCATGGGTCGCATAATTCAACCAGACAAAGAGCACTGCGGCGTATCCCATGAGGATACCGAGGCGCAGGAACGGTGGCGGAAACCGATCGCCCAGCAGCACCGGCAAGCGTGCAAAGACCGCGACCTGCAAGGGTGTGAAATAGAGGGAAATACGATCCACCGCGGTGGTTGCGAAATCGACGAAGACAACACTGATCAGCGCGGCAATGGATAGCCAAAACCAAACTTGGTAGGCAGGAAACAGCTGCTTCCACCGCTTCGCGTACAAGAGTAGCAACAGGCTCGGTACCAGGTTCATCAGGACCCTGATCCTCGCCCCCTGCGATTCCATTTTCT
Organism: Candidatus Thiosymbion oneisti; assembly: GCF_900092655.1. GTDB lineage: Bacteria > Pseudomonadota > Gammaproteobacteria > Chromatiales > Chromatiaceae > Thiosymbion > Thiosymbion oneisti. Next base: position 29,882 of record NZ_FLUY01001691.1, on the reverse strand, counting down.
GGTCCACATAATATAGCTTCCAGAGATCTTCCTGGTGTTCTTCCAGAAAAAGGTCCCACAGGCCGTAAGCCGCCGTCGCTACCGCGATGACACGCCAGAACCAACTTTTCCGTTGAGTAGTAAAGATACCCAGCGGCACAAGCAGCACCGCGCTCTTATGAAAGGTCGTACCTAGGGCCACCCAAAGGATATACCGCAGGAAGTGACCACGCTCTATATCAGCCAGGGCGAGAAGGAAGAAGCCGAGGGCAACGCTCTGCCTGGTATAGCCCATGGCCATAACGATGATCAGATAGGGCACCGCTACCGCAAAACCCAGCCAAGGTGCGGGCAACTGTCGACAGTATGCGAACAGCCCCAGGATGAAGATCGCCCCGCAGACGGTGTTGATCCCATAGATCTGCCAGTCCCATTTGGCCATGAGCCGGTTGAGCAATCTGTACCCGGGATCCGAAGCGAGGACCTGGTCCACAGGCGCTTCGATGAGGCTGTCGTAGCGTATGAGGTAGCTGTCCCAGTCCCCACCGACTTGCTCGCGGAAACCGATTGCGAGGATGAACAGCAGGCCAACGGCAATCCAGGGCAGAGAGAACATGTTAGGCCGTCTCACCCCAACGAACGCCGGGATCGCGGGGAGTACGTAGAGAAACCAGTAAGCAAGCATCTTAGGTTCGCGCTTCCAACCAGGCCTGGAACATCAGTACCGCCCAGAGCGCATGCTGGCGGTTACGCCGCCTGCCCAGGTGTTCCCGCCAGTACCGGCGGATAGGAACGGGATTGAGGAAGCCCTCATCATTCAGGCGTCGCTCATCCAGCAGGTCTTCGGCCCAGTCCCGCAGGGGACCACGCAGCCACTCCGCCAGCGGAATGCCGAAACCCTGCTTGGGCCGTTCGATCAGCTCCCGCGGCACATACTTGTAGAGGATCCGGCGTAGCGGCCATTTACCCACCCCGCCGCGGATCTTCATCGCCAACGGCATCCGCCACGCGAACTCCACCACCCGATGATCCAGAAAAGGCGCCCGGGTCTCCAATGAGACCGCCATGGCTGCCCGATCGACCTTACACAGGATATCGCCCGGGAGATAGGTCATGGCATCGAGATACATCATCCGGTGTTCAGGCTCGCGCAGCACAGGCCATTCATCACGATGGGCCAACAGGGTCGATACTTCTCGTGCACCTAGCACGACGGTCGTCGGCTGTTTCCATTCGGAAACCAGGTTATGGTAGAGATCGTCGAGGTCATGCACGCCTGATAACCCCTCCGCCAGCTTATGGGCCTTGTCACCGAGGAGATTCACACGGATTTTCAACCAGGCACCGAGCGTATCCCAACGGTCCACGGACCGGCTCAGGATCAATCGCACCGCAGCCTGGCGAACGGGCCATGGCATCCAGGCGAGCTTAGTCCAGATGCGTTGCACCCAGAGATAGCGGTTGTAGCCTCCGAACAGCTCATCGCCGGCATCGCCGGAAAGCGCCACGGTGACATGCCGCCGTGCCTGCCGACAGACCAAAAGGGTTGGGATCTGGGAAGAATCGGCGAACGGCTCGTCGTAGATGCGCGGCAGTTGCGGTATGACATCCAGGGTCTCATGAGGAGTCACGGAGAGCTCCGTGTGATCCGTGCCCAGATGGTGAGCGATGGCGCGGGCGTAAATGGCCTCATCGTATGCGGCGTCCTCGAACCCGATGGTGAAGGTCCTGACCGGCGCCACCGCCTCCGACTGCATCAAGGCGACGATGGTGGACGAATCCACCCCGCCGGAAAGGAAGGCCCCGAGGGGTACGTCGGCGACGGACTGGAGCCGGATCGACTCGCGCAGCCGCTCCTCGAGCGCGCTGACCGCTGTCGTCTCGTCCCCCGGCGGAGCGGCATTTCCCGCCTCCGTGACTCGATGCAGGGACCACCAACGCCGCAACGACAGCCCTCGCGCATCCATCGGTGCGTGTGGTGGAGCGGATGGTAGGTTGGTAACGCCCTCTCCCATCAGCGTCAGTCGGCAGCCGGGCTCCAGCTTGTAGATCCCCTGATAGATCGACCAGGGTTCAGGCACATAGAGGAAGCGTAGATAGGCCGCCAACGCATTCCGATCGACCGGGTTATCGAAACCTGGAAACCGACGCAGCGCCTTGAGCTCGGAGGCGAAGACGAACCCACCCCTGCACCACCCGTAATAGAGGGGCTTCTCGCCCAACCGGTCGCGCGCCAGATGCAATTGCCGCTCGGCCCGGTCCCACAAGGCGATAGCAAACATACCCACCGCGCGGCGCAACGTTTCCTCCAATCCCCACCGCTCACAGGCCGCAAGCAAGGTCTCCGTGTCCGAATGCCCCCGCCATGGCGCATACACCCCCTCTTCCTCCGGGAGAGGACCGGACAGAGGGGCTTGAACCCCCTCTCGTTCCAGCTCCTTGCGTAACTCTAAATGGTTGTAGATCTCGCCGTTAAAGACCAACACAAAGCGCCCGCTCGCCGAAACCATCGGCTGGTGGCCGGTCGGGGAGAGATCCAAGATCGACAAACGCCGGTGGATCAAGATAATCCCCACATCCCTGTCGACCCAGTACCCACCGTCGTCGGGACCCCGGTGAACCAATGCACCTGCCATGCGCCTCGCAGCCTGAACTGCAGCATCCACCGAGGTAGCCGTGCGGAAAAAAACGCCCGCGACGCCGCACATCTGCCGCTAGAAACTCCTCTTGGGTAGTGGTTAAGGTCTAATTCGATTCAGCCATACAGGGATAAGGTTTGCGCGACCATTCTGCCCGGCGAAAAGCACTCATACACGCGCGCCTTTCCGGCCTCTCCATAGCGTTTGCGCACCGATGCGTCAAGCAGTCTTTCCAAGCCGTCCACCAGCGCGGACACATCCCCGTATGGGTATAGGATTCCCGAGACACCATCCTCGACAACCTCCGGAATGGCACTGATGCAGCTGGCGATGACCGGTTTTTCAGCCGCCATCGCTTCGATCAGGACCACCCCGAACCCCTCATATTCCGACGTAAGCGCGAAGACATCCATCGCCTTCATGAGCACCGGGATATCCTCCCGGAACCCGGCCCAAACGACGCTTTCGGAGATATCGAGGTCGTCGGCCAACTTGCGTAGATCGGCCTCGAGCGGTCCGGTTCCTATGATAAGCAGCTTGGACTTGCAGGCCGCCCGGGCATGAAATCGGCTGAATGCTGCGAGCAGGATATGAAGCGACTTCTGGGGTACCAACCTTGCGACGGTGCCAATCGTGATTTCATCGTCGGTGATTCCAAACCGGCGCCGAATGTCTGCTACCGCGCCGGCCGATACCCCCTCGTAAGCATCGGTTCCGATGCCGTGCCTGACGACCGTGACCTCGTCCGTGGGCAAACCGACCAGCTCCGAGGTTACGAAATTCTTCACGGCCTGAGAGACTGCAATGACGTGTTTCGCGCGCCTGGCCACGAGTCGTGCTGAAGCGGCGCCGAGGAGCGACTCCGTTTGCCCTTCCGAGCCGTGGAAAAACCCCCCATCCAAGTGTTTCGAAATAATGAAGACGATCGAACTCGACGCCCCGATCAAAGACAACCTCCCATACAGTTCGGCGGGCGGCATATGCGCGTGAACCACGTCCGGACGAAAAACGGAGATTGCTTTGCGTAACAACAGGAGTGGCTTGATATCACCATACCGCTTCAACCCGAGCGGAAACACTTCGACGCTGAGCTTACGATAATACTCTGCCCAATAACCGTTGCCCTTCAGATAGGCGACAGCGACAGCATGCCCCTTAGCGATCTGACCTGAGACCAGTTCCGCCAAGTGGTTCTCCGCGCCGCCCCGGTCGATCGTAGTAATAATATGCAAAATCAGCATCTTGGAACCGGATTGCACTTGCATTCCTTCACGGAGTACTAAACGCTCACCAAGTTGTTCTGATTAAAAGGGTAGTGCTCTAGACCCTATCTGGTAAGGCCCAGGATCTCGAGATGCCTTTTAATGACCGTTTCCTCGTCGAATGGCTGCACTGCCTCAGCAAGGCGGTCCTTTGGTATCGGCTTGATTAGGGCCTGTTCAATACCAGCCGCCAAGGCGATCGGATCTTGCATGGGAACCAGGTATCCGTATTTTCCATCCTGAAGGATTTCTCGGGGACCGGTAGGGCAATCTGTGGAGACCGGTGTGCACCCGCACATCATGGCTTCGACGAGTACATTCGGCAGGCCCTCGACATGGGAAGACAACACAAAGACGTCCGCACGTGCAAAGTATTTCAGTGGGTTCCCGACATACCCGGGCAGGTCGACAAGATTCGTCAAGTCGAGCTCGGCGATCAAGGCTTCCAGTTCAATCCGCAGTGGCCCATCCCCGAGTATTATCAAGCGGGCACGCCTGCTGCGGGAAAGCTCTTTCATGGCGTGAATCAGGTCCGCAAAACCCTTCCAGGGTGCTAAGCTACCCGCTGCGATCAGTACCGGCTCCTGCTTGTGGATGAGCCATCCGTGTTCCACCGCCTCCTGCATTCTGAGGCGCGACAACTTGTCATCTACGATATTGTAGACACAGACGTGCGGAGGTGTATCGAACACACGCCGGTATTGGTCTACCATGTCCTTCGATACACAGGTCAACGCATCCGCCCGCCACATGACGGCGCGCATGAACTGCTTCAGCACCCAGCGTTTCGTGAAGGGCACGTTGGAGTAGGTATCGAACGGCGTCACCCGCGACGAACCGCTGATCTTCACCTGCGAGCCGGCAATGATCGCGGCGAGCAACACGACGGCGTTGAGATGGTCTTCGGCGGAAAACACCACGTCCGGCCGATCCGACCGCAGATAACGCCACAAGGGCAATAGCATCCCTCGGACATGTCGTCGCTCCAGCTCGCGTACGGTCACACCCGCCAGCTCAGGGAAATCGTACTGAGGATCGATATGGCCAATCACCAGATCGACTTCGTATCCCTTGTTTGCCAACGCTTGTGCAAATCGGAGTTGTGCCAGTGGAACACCGGAAATGTCATATAGCGAGACCGCAATACAAATCTTCACTTTGGCAACTCCGCCTCAAGTGTACCTCGAAGCCAGCCATACCAATACTTGGTGGAAACCCGATACCTTTCCGGCAATCAGCATTTGACACGAGTCTGCAAATGCTCCGACCATAAGAACCCATGTTTCTCTTGGTAACTTCATTCGACTGAACAAAGAATTCCAGCGAGACGCGACCGCGCAGCCGGATGAGAATACTTTTCCTCGTAGAGCATACGCAACTCTGGATCGAACGAACTTACAATCTCGTCCTTGGCGCTACCGATCGCTGCGATGAACTCATCGGCTGTCGTGCATACCTGGCCTGCATGTTCCACAACGTCTTCATAACCGGAAAACGCATCAGGCGTGCCAATGATCTTCTTACCATGCATCAATGCCTCCGCGACTTTGGTCTTCATCCCTGAACCATCAAATATCGGAGCGATTACGAAATGAGCATCCCGATACCACTCGGCAAGCGAGTCCACTACACCGACAATCTCGACCTTCCCTGCGTGCCCCAGCTCGTGCTTCAGCTTTTCAAACCCCTTACCGACAATGCATGTCTTAATCCGAATATGAGGAACCACGTGTCTTACGAACCAGGATATACCCGCACGATTGGCATAGAAGGCTCCCCCTACAAACAGGGCATATTTCCCGTGCAGCACACGCGTGGTTACACCGCTGCCCGGCGGGAGTTGGTCTCTTATGGCCAGCGCTGAAAGATGTGTCGCCGGGTGGCCATAGAGCCTCTGAAGAAGACTGCTGTCTCGGTTGGTCATGCAAATGATCTTGTCGCTGTATTGCACGGCTTTACGTTCCGCGAGGTAATTGGCAATCAATACTGCCAGAGCGTGTAATGTCTTGGAATGTCTCAACGCCCCCAAGAAAAATCTCGCTTCCACATTATGGAAAAAGGTGCTCACTGAAATTTCCGGAAAATTTCGCTTGGTGACTTTAACGAATTCACCCAAATTCGAGCCATCCACAAAAATAATGCCGATACCCTCTTCTTTGATCTTTTTCTGCGCCTCGCCGATAACCTCGTTATTCAACCCATCGATGTGCCCGCTAAAAATCTTCCTGATGACATTTGCCTGCAATTTATTCCCAGGCAATTCATACACTACCAATCTGTCGCCGAAAATTTCCATAAGTGCATTATAATTCAGCTTACACAATTGTTCCCGGCCACCCACTGGGAAATCCTGCAGTTTTTTCGTCACCAGCATAACGCGAGATGCTGATGGATTCAATGAATCAGTCATGTGGGATAACCTTAGATGTCAGTTCCATGTGATTATGAGCCAAGTCCGAGAAATAACTATGAGAAAAATAAGAAAAATGAAACACACTGGAGTTGAAAAGCACCCCAAGAAGATGTCAGTGATTTTTCTGGCGGTATCGCTGCTTTTTTCCATTTATGGAGCTGAAATACTATTGTCCCTGGTAACACCAATGGAAAAAATAGGTACTGAAGTCAGAAATATCAGACTCAGAGAGCATATTCCCTCAACTGTGAAGTATCTTGTTCCTACTGATGCATATATGGAAAATACGGATAGCTTGGTTAAAAAAGAGTACAGATTTGAGATTGATAGGGATGGTTACCTGTACCCCTCAAGAATACACGATAAACCGGATTTAACGATAATTTTCCTCGGTGGTTCCACAACAGAGTGCCTCTATGTTGATGAGAATAATAGGTTCCCCTATCTGGTCGGTAGGTTGTTGGAGGAAAATGGAAGGAAAGTAAACTCATTCAATAGCGGAGTAAGCGGTAATAACTCGATGCATTCGAATAATATCTTGTTGAACAAGGGAATAGCGTTAGATCCTGATGTTGCCATTATGATGCATAATGTTAATGACTTGAATGTATTGCTGTATGAAAAGAATTATTGGAATGAAAATCCAAATAAATCTCTAATGAAGGTGTATGGGTTTTCCAGCGGCATAAAAGCCATCACAAGGGCTGCACTTCCAAGACTATATGATAAACTGGTAGTATTGAAAATGAGATTCCTCGTTGGCGATGAGTTCACGCATTTACGCGGAAAACAGTTAACCATAAATAAACACGAGATACTTCAACAATTTGAAAGGAGCTTGTTGAATTTTATAAATATTTCCAGGGTACATAAAATCATGCCAATATTAATGACTCAAGCAAGCAGATTTAAGGATAGGCCGGACGCGGTGATAGTCAATGCGTTGATGCCTAAGCTAAATAATGTTGGGATTGCTTATGACGAGTTTAAAGACCTCTATGATGAAATGAATGATTCGATAAGAAAGACAGGGCGAATCAATAAGGTGCAAGTTATAGATTTAGAGAAAGAAGTTCCCCAGGATAATGCCTATATGTACGACTTTGCTCATTTAAATAATAATGGGTCACAGTATGTTGCTGAATTGATAGCGGATCGACTCGGAAATTTACAATGAACCGCAAAGGAACAGAAACATCGTCTCCTGCGGCATGAACGATGAGGACCCCATTTGCTTGCCTACTTATCGTGTCCCAATGCTTACCAATACCAAGATTAGTCGAGTTTCTATTGAGCGTGACTTCGTGAGGGCCTTCATAGTGATCCTTACATCTCCGCAGAATATCGAATGTATGATCGGTCGAGTAGTCATCGCTCAGGATAATCTCAAGTGGGCTATAATCCTGCGCAAACACGGACCTTACGGCTTCTTCTGTGATATCCGCCTGATTGTAGGTAATGACGATAATAGAAACTAATGGACGCATGCTAAACTTGGCTATCACCTCGAGGGTATATCATCGATGTTCTCCCCAGGTCCAATGCTTCAATAAACTGCAACGCGATCTTCCGCGGCAGAAACCGTTGCGCTCCTTCGATTTGGGCACGCCAGTCATGTTCGGTATCGAATTCGCGTTCGATGGCAGTAGCTAAGGCGTTCTTATCTTTGGTGGGCACGATCGAACCATAGCGATTATTCTGCAGGATATCACGAATACCCTCTCCGCAATCCGTGCTGACTACATGCAGCCCGCAATAAAGGGCTTCCACCAATACATTACCAAAACCTTCCCGATTCGAAGTAAGCACAAGTAAATTCGCCCTTGCCATCAATACATAGGGATCCGGCTGAAATCCTAAAAAACGCACATTATCCTGCAGTCCCAACGACAGAGAATGCTGTACCAGCTCAGAGCGTAGTTTTCCGTCCCCCACAAAGTCGAGTCGATAATTCTTATCCTTTTTTATCAACGTCACGAACGTGTCCAGCATTAAACCTGGGTTTTTGGGCTCGTCCAGCCGTCCGACCCAGATGATATTACGGCTCCCAGCTTCTCGCTGTGAGATACATAATTTAAAAGCCGGGGGTGATATCGGATTGAAAATAATCATCAGTTTGCGGCCTAATCCCAGGGTGATACGCTGCACATCCTTGAATACATCACTGGATACGACCACCACCTTGGTTGCGAGCTGATAAATCAGACTGGCGCTGATACTGTAGAGCCAGGTAGGACTATTATCACTTTTGCTGGGCTGGGAATGTTCCCACAAGATTAAATTATATGCTGGATAGACGAGCCGTGTCAGACAGGCACACACGTTGAGCTTCCAAAAACTCGAAATAAGCGCATTGGGTTTCTGCTTAACAATATAATCCAGAAGCCGCATCGGCAGTTTCCAGGTTCGATTGCATCTAAGATTGTACACATCGAAACTGCTTTCAACCTCCGCCAAAAATTCGCCTTCATAGCTCATCAAGATGAAGTCGATCTTGAATCCTTCAGCTTTCAGCGCACGCGCTAGATTGAGCGCAACCCGTTCGGTTCCACCAAATTTTAGACCAGGGAGCAAAATGGCAATTTTTCCCATACGCTTGCTCCTAATCGGTTACGTAGCAGATAAAGGGCACGGAATATTCCATCCCGTTGCCAGAACCAGACTGAATAGGCACGATCAAGCAGCGACCTTTTACGCTTACGCAGATACACTTCTTCCATAGAGATGATGCGTGAACGAAATATATCCAACGTTAATTTATCTCTAAACGCTTCGATCTGCTCCACTGTCATGCTATTGGGGTGCAAACATACCGTCCAGAGGCCGAAAGGCTTTCTCGACAGCGCCCAAAGCTGCTGTGGTATCCAATATAACCCATGCTCATAGAATTGTTTGCAGGCAATACCATCGTTGACAATACGGATCGGAGTTTCTGCTTTGAGCGCCCGAAGTGTTCCCAAGTCGAAACAATGTGCTGGTGCAATCCACACAGTTGGCTCGATTCCTCTATCTAAAAATAATTGCCAGGAGTTTCTAATCTTTTTGGCCTGCTCCTGCTCACTCAACCCCGCAAATTCGCTGTGGTCATAAAATGGTATTAACAAGCGCCTTCGTTCAATCGGATGAAACAAGTGCTGAAAACCATGCATGGCAATCGTCCATCCCTTTTTCTGCCAATCAAGCACCCGGTCCCAGAATGCGGGGTCATACCCATCTATCTCCAACATTGAATCCTTGTTGTCAGGTACTACGGCGACCAACGGCTTAATACCGGATTCGTCCAATACGGATTCCAATGCATCCCACTTGACAGCGTCCATCGTGGGACATGCATCATCGAGACGAATGAGATACCGGGTGTTCACAGTGTCACTTCATATAAAATAATACTTCGCGTTTCGTTCGGGACCGGACGAGTTTCCACACGACGGACCCGGGTTTCCAGAAATTTAAAATCGTGTCGATACCGATAACCCTCAGGTCCATCCGGATCGATAGCATCCATAAGCAGATACGATGTATATGAAAGCATGGGCGAAAGCCACATGTCCAGTTGCTCCGGACTATATTCATGTATCCAATTCACCAGGATCAACACATCGATCGGTCGCTGAGAGACAGTCGTGATATCGCCATGGGTAAAGCTCACCCCGCGCCGAAGTAAACGAGCCGCCCTGATGGCCCCCTCGTCCACATCATAGCCAAAGCGATTCGGAGCTCTTATCAATGATAGGATAATACCTAGACCACATCCTACCTCGACTACACAGCGTGGCTTTAAACCGTTTGCAAGGTCGGCTACGATATGCCGGTAGGGTCTTGCGGAAAGAGGTGTTATTACATGAACAGGATGGAACCCGTATACTTTCTGAAGTAATGTGAGGGCTATCTTGTCCACAGTAATACGCAAGGTACGTAGAAAACCTATTTCACGTATCATCTTACGCATTGTGCGATATTTTCTTATGATCGTGCGTATCATGGGCTTAGGCCTTACCGAGTCGAACCACATATGTTTGTACAGTGTTTCGTACTGCCAGAAATTCTCGATGCGTTTTTTTCACCTTGCCCTGCCGCATATCCTTGATTGCAAGTAACCATGCAACCGGGAGTGATGCCCATAATGCAAATCGGCTGGTATTATTACCCCACAAGCGCAAGACCTCACGCATCGCGAGCTCTCCATGTATACTATAACGAAGGAACGTAATCAAATGCCACGCCCTGATTCTCCATCCCCGAGTATAGGACCGCAAATTTCTCTCAGTGGTCGCCAACGCATAGGCACGCCCTCGGTTGTAGGCCATACAACCAGTGAATGAAATGCGATTGTCCGCCTTATATTCTTTGATCATCAAGACCTCTGAAATCAGTCTTGTCTTCCGGTGTCCGATTTGCGTCCAGACCACGCTTTCCGGGATGACCAGATCGACCTCCGGGAACGGACATGCCTTCAATGCGCTCGCCCGAGTGAAAAACAGCATATCCCGGGTGACTTTGTGCATTCCAGCCAAGTCGTTCCAACTGACATCAGTCTGTTCTACATCGGGAAAGGGGTTGACGACAACCCCTTCATCCGTGGCACAAAGGGCGGTGACGCCAACATAGTCGTCACGCACGTCTGGCGGAATAGAAAACCACGTGTCCAACAAGCGTTCAAGCGCATTTGGCGCCAAATAGTCGTCCGAATCACTCCATAGAATAAATTCCCCCTGCGCTTGCACGACTGCCTGGTTGTCCATAAAGGCTTTTCCCACATGTGAATCGGCACGAATCAGCACAATTGGAAAATCGGAGTGATTTGATAATTCTCTGACGACTTTTTCCGTATCGTCGGTAGATCCATCGTCCGCTATGATCCATTCAAAGTTTTTGCAAGTTTGCGATTTCAAACTCTCCCATACACGACGGATATAGGATGCACGATTCCAGGTCGGTGTAAGTATCGAAACCAGTATTTGGGTGTCAGGTGCGTTCATGAGCGTACCTTGAGTTTCGCTGTGCGGCCGTGCTTTGCTAACCGCCTGAACACCCTAAGAGTGAGTTGGCGGAGGGAAGACGGGGCTTGGTGCCACACCCAGATTACTGTAATAAGCTGGTAACCGGTAACCAAGAGATACCACTCAGGTTGGCCGGCAGTGGTGTGGTCTGCGATTCCGTAGGCTACCGCAAGCAGAAATGCGGGCACGGCCAGTATGTGCAGCGAACGGTGCAGGGTACCGGCGAGCCCGGCGAGTAGCACAAAGTCCGCTACGGCGCGCAGGGAAAAAGCCACCGCCACGCCAACCAGGCCGAGCTCGCTCAAGCCCAGATATAAGAGGCCGAAGTAAGGGAGTACCTCGACCAGATGGCACTTGGCAACCAGATCCGGGCGCCCGCGTGACTGAAGCTGTGAAAGGGGGATGCTTACAAAGTTCCTGACCCAAAAACCCAGAAAAATAACCTGGCCCACCGGGGTCGATTGCTCGGCGAAGACGGGTCCGATCCACCACGCCAAGAAGGGCTCCATCAACAGGACACCCGCAGCGACGAGCGGAGTCATGACCACCGCCAGCAAGCACATTCCCTCCTGCGCAAGGTGTTCTTCCTCTTTGCGCGTGACAGCGGCGAAACGGGGAAACAAGGCGGATATCAGGGCGCTGGGAATGATGGTACCGCGCTCGGCCAGTTGAAAGGGGACGGTATAGTAGGTAACGCTCTTCGCCCCCAACACGGCCCCAATGACGAAGCGATCGAAGATCACCATCAGGGGATCCACGAATGCGGTCACCGTCACCCAGCCCCCGAAGCGAAGGAGGTGGCCTGCGTGTTCGGATGAAATGGCCACGACGCACCCGCGAAAGAGGTGGCGTCGGCAGCGTTGGAACAACATCAGCAGGGTAAACAGACGTGCTGCCAGTACGGCGGGAAGCAGCACACCGAGCTCAGGCCCCCAAACCACCACGGCGAAGAGCGGCAGCAGCTGGAACAGCACGGTGCCCGAGACAGAGATCAGGTTCAGCTCGAGGAATCGCTCTCGGCCCTGAAGCGCGCCGGTGAGTACACCGGATGTGGTGGCCATCGGCACCGCAAGTATCAGCCAAGGGACGGCGGCTTCGATCTCGGGGCGCAGGACATCCTCGATCTTGAACAGGTTCTCGAAGAAGTAGACAGCGGCCGGCCATATGAGCAAGCCCCCGATGATGCCGAGACCGAGATTCACAATAAGCGCGGTCCAGAAGGTTCGCGTGCGCTCCTCTGCGGCGGCGTTACCAAGTGCGGCAATGCGCTGAGCGGTGGCACGCCCGAGCCCGAGATCGAACAACCCGAAGTAGCCGAGCAACAGCCATGCAATGGCCAGCACGGCGTAACGCGCCTCTCCGATTAGTCCGATGTAGATCGGGACAGTAACGAACGATACTGGAAAGGGAATGGCCGCCCCGAGTAGATTATAGGTGGTGTTGCGGCGAATGCTCATGCGGAAATGCGGCCTTGCTCCAATATCAGCACGCGATCTGCCAGTGCCAGGCCCGCAGGACGATGGGTAATCAGGATAACCGTGCGTTGCGCCAGCACTTCTCGGCATACCTCGATGAAAGCGCGTTCCCCATCAGGATCGAACATGGCCGTCGCCTCGTCGAGCACGAGGATCGGTGGGTCTTTCAGCAAGGCCCGGGCCAGGGCGATCCGTTGGCGCTGACCGCCGGAGAGGCGGATACCCTGATCCCCGATGTGGGTAGCATAGCCCTGCGGTAGGCGTTGGATGAATCCATGCGCCTGGGCGGCCCTCGCCGCTGCCTCGATCTCGCTCTGGTCCGCTGCCGGGCGCCCATAGGCGATGTTCTCCCGTACGGAGCCGTTCAGGAGCAGCACGTGCTGGGCCACCACGCCGATCCGGCTGCGCAGGCTCGCGATGCCCACACTGCGGATATCGGTACCATCCACGAGGATGCGACCATGGTCAGGGTCGGCGAAGCGCATCAGCAGATGAACCAGCGAGCTCTTACCCGAGCCGTTTTCACCCGTTAGGGCGATCGTCTCCCCCGCTCGTATCTCCAGATCGACCCCTGTCAGCACCGGCGGCCGTCCCGGGTAGGAAAAATGGACGTTCTCCAGGCAAATATGACCGGAAACCGAGCCGAGCGGCGGAGCCCCTACATCGTCCGGCTCCGGCCGCAAGGCAAACGCCTCGATCAGGCGCCCGGCGGCGCCGCGCGCGGTCTGCACGCTGCCGTAGACTCCGGCCAGCCCGCTTACCGGTCGCGTGAGAAGCATACCATAGAGCAGAATGCTCACCAGGTCGGATGCCTGTAGCGTCCCGCTGTATACCTGCAACGCGCTCAGGTACAGGAGCAGGAGCAGGCCTATCCCGGCCAGCAGCTGAACCGTTGGGGTCAACAGCGACTCGATCAAGAGCCGACCCTTGGCGATACGGAGTAGCTTGCGGTTACTGCGTTGGAAACGCCGCGATTCGTGCGCCTCACGGGTAAAGGATTTGATGGCCGGGAGCATGCCGATGTTCTCCTCCAGGGTCGCGAACATCGCGGCGTGGGTACGCACCCACTCGGAGGACAGCGGCCGCATGCGGCGCCCGATCAGCTTCATGACCAGGAAGAACAGGGGAACCGCCAACCCCGCCAGGGCGGCGATGGTCGGGCTGATTCGGAAGAGCATGTAGAAGGCGCCGATAAAGGTGAGCAGGAGCGGAAGCAGGCTGACCAGGGTACCGGTCACGAAGTTGCCGATCTGCGCTGCGTCGTTTCCCAGTAGGGCCAGTACCTCGCCGCGGCGTTGCTGATGGTAATAGGCCAGCGGCAATGATTGCAGGTGGTCATAGAGTCGGGTGCGCAGATTCGCGAGCATGGTTTCGCTCATGCTGCCGAGGAGATAGCGATTGCCGAAGCTGAGACCGTTCTGAACCGCCAGCAGCAGCGCCCACAGCGCCGTCAACTCCGGGATTCCAATCTCCCCGGTCGTCGGAGGCTGGATTACCAGGTCAGCGAATCTGCCGGCAATCCAGGGATTCGCCAGCGCGATGGCACTTTCGCCCAACATGAATGCCACGGCCAGCAAGAGTACTGCCCCGTGAGGCGTCACGTATGCCAGCAGACTCGTAAAGCGCGATCCGGTCACGGGGTCAGTCGCGTGTCCTGCCTGACCCCGATGCCCCACGGGAGGAATCCGGTCCCACTTGTTCAGTAGGCGCCTCGCCTGCGAGTGCGCTCGGTCCAGGCCCCTGCGCAGTCGTCACCGGCTCGCGTTCCCTTGCAACCTGGCGCTGCAACCGCGTATCCTGCGGCACCGAGGTTGACGCCACGGCAGATTCGCCGGTGAGCACCCGGTACCGCTGCTCGGCATCCCCGAGCCTGGCGTCGAGATGCGAGAAGTTGCCGCTATGGCCCGGATGGTCGACGAAGGCATCCACGGCCGCGATCACGGCCTCGATATCCATCCGTAGCGCCTCGAGATCGTCCCGATGACCGGGAACACCGTCCCCGGGTTCCGACTTTTCGTCCGCCGGCATCTGCCGATCTTGGAGGTACCGCTCGATTGCCTGGATGTAGGCCGCCAAACGGTCCCCAAGCGCGCGTAGCTCGGATACCGACTTTTCCTTTTCCTCGGCGGACGCTCCGCCCAGCTGGAGCAGGAGCACTCTCGGCATGCAGCGCGTCAACTCGCTGAGGGTCTGGCGGATGCGACTTGGGTCATCGTCGAGGCTCGTGCCGACACCTCGATTACCATTCCAAACCGGCACCGATGGCTGTTCCTCTCCGGGTACCGCAGATGCGGAGCGGCCCTCTCCCAGCGATGGGGTGCGACGTCGCTTCTTGGAGCGGATGGAGCGGACGGATTCGACCCTGCCTCCCGGCGCCGAGAAAAACACAGCGGCCAGAAAGGCAAAATAGGCGATATTGGCCGGGATGTGCAGATTAAAGTCCGAAAGGGAATGTAGGAGCAGCAACAGGAGCCCAATCCCCGCGGCGACCTGTACGAACTGAAAGCACGACCACTCGTTCCGAGTCCACACCCACCTCCACTGCCGCACATAGAGCACGAGCAGCAACAGGATCAGCGCGGCGAAGAGCAGACCACCTTCGAACAACCACTCCAGGTAGTCGTTGTGCGCGTGGTTGATGAACCACTGGCCAAGCTCCGGCGGCTGGAAGGCGGGGAAAATATCAGGATAGGTGCCCAGTCCGCTTCCCACCGGCAAGAAAGTGCCGATGCCGTCGAGTGTCGCTGAGAAGATGGACCAGCGTGTATCATGGATTGTCTCGGCAATAGAAAACCGATCGAGCACCGGCACCAGGCCTGTGGTAATTCCCATGCCTACCGCCACGGCGACGATCGTCCCCATCGGCCCGTACACATTGGTACCGCCGATGCGCTGGGCAAATGCCATCATCGACAACAAGAGCGCGAGCATGCTCAGCGTGATCCCGGTACGCGAACGGGTAAAGATAATACCGACCAACAGCAACAATGCGAGCGCCCCATATACGAACGCTAAATGCCCCCGGCCGGAAGCAAAGAAGATCATCCGCCGTTTCCACTTTCGCTCCCTGGAAATATCCCGGCGCCTGATGGAGTAAACCAGGAGCGCGAGGGCGACGGGCAACAGCATTTCCAACAAGCCGGCAAGATGATTGACATTGGTGTAGGTACCCCTCGCGTGGGAAGCGGACAGCTGCATTCCGAAGAGGAGGGGGCTTCCCTCGTTGGCACTGTACTGGAGGATTCCGAGGAGTGACTGTAAGGCCGCCAGTGCCAACAGCAGGAAAACGAGTCGGAGCACGCGGGACGCATCAAGCGCACGCGTGCCGATGAAGACCGCAATCGGTAAGAGCAGCAACAACAACGCGGATTCGGTCTCCCGGGGATAGAGTGACAGCCCGGCAGGCTCGCCCTCCTCCACACCCGATAGCAAGGCTCGCCCGTCCAGATAGAGCTCCCGGCCGGGGAGTCGCTCGACCAACTCCGCAGGTAACGGAATCAGATACAACAAGGGCACGCTAACAAGCAGCGTCAGCGCCAGGGTCTCCGTGCGTGTGATGAGGTTCCGTCGCGGTCGCCACAAGGTTACGGCCAACAAAAAAACCGAGAGTAACTCGAGGACCAACACGGCAAGTGCGGGCTGGCCGGAGCGGAACAGCGGTGCAAAGACGAGGATGCCCCCAAGCAACCAAAATAGGGTGGTGTTACTTAGGTCAGGGGCGGGCGAAACCTTGAAGGCCGAGCGCTTTCGGTACGGGGACATCTCGTTGAGTCGGCGAACTCGTAGGTGATCACTGTGGTTGGCAAGTTCCCATCCTACCAGAGTAGAATCGGCTGGAAAGCCTAACCTTTAGCGAAATCTTCCAAAATGATGAATAGGCTCATCAAACGCTGCGCCCTGTTCTTGCTGGTTTTGGGCGTTCAGGGTTGTACGACGTCGGGTGGCCCGCCGTCGGGGGCAAACGCATTGCCTGCTAATCCCACCGCGGGCCAAGGTGTTCCTCCGCGCCAGGGTGCACACGGCGCTCAGGGAGAAAACCGGACGCGTGGAGACAACCCCTCGCCCCGCGCCGACATGTTCGGCATTGCAGAAGAAAACCCGTCGCGCGAGGATAAATCGCTTCTCCGCACGGAGACGTCCGCTACCTTCGTACCAGCCATTATCGGCATTCCGGCGGATCGCGGACCGGTACGTGCCTACCGGATCGGTCCGTACGACCTGCTCAAAATCGAGGTCTTTCAAGTCGACGAACTGGCGACCGAGCAACGGGTTAGTGAAGAAGGCTCGATCATCATGCCGCTGATCGGTAACCTGAAAGTCAGGGGGCTCACGCCGCGCGAGGCGGAGCAGGTCATCGCCGACCGGCTGGGCGAGCGTTACCTCAATGATCCGCAAGTCAGCGTCTTGGTTGCCGAGTCCACGGGACACAAGGTCACCATCCTCGGGCACGTCAAGAGCCCGGGCGTGTTTCCCCTGGTGGGGGGCCAAACGACGCTGATGCAGGCCATCGCGATGGCCGGTGGTCTGGACGAGATCGCCAAAAAAGAAGAAATCGTCGTTTTTCGAAAGCAAGAACGCGGTGACATCAATGCCTACGTCGTAAATCTCGCATTGATCGAGAAGGGGCAGCTAACCGATCCGGTAATGATCAGTGACGATCGGGTCGTGGTCCCAAAATCGGGGACCGCCGTTGTGAAAAGAACCGTGGGACATGTCCTTACCAATTGGATACTGCGCATCCCCTTACCCTATTAGTCCGCGGATACTGTACCTATACGAAACCCGTAATAGGTGGAGATAAATGACGCACGCTCTTAGCCTTGAAAGCGCAACCGCGCATGATCGCACACTGGAGCCCACCGACCGGCAGCAGGAATTGCGTCGACTGGCCAGTCTGGCTGCCGAACCGGTAGCCCGCAACCGGAACACCAGCGATGTCGTCGATCTGCACTACTATTGGAGTGTCCTGCTGCGCAGAAAGTGGACCCTGGTTGTCACCACTGCAATCGCTTTAATCGTAGGGCTGGTGGAAACCTATAACACCATCCCCCTGTACCGAAGTTCGCTTAGTTTGCAGATTGAGCTACCATCCCTTCGATTGACGGGGCTCAAAGGCGAAGCCGCCTTCAGCGCATCCTTTATGAACGCGATGCGCTACCATAAAACCCAGGAAAGTGTGCTAAAGAGCCGGGCCGTGGCGAAGCGAGTTGTCGACCAGCTCGAGGACGAGGGGTTGTTGACAGCGCCGCGCAAACCGCCGATTAAGCGTACTCCCTCCTTTCTGGAGGAGTTGGAAAACACCCTTAAGGCGTGGATTAAAGGCGCCGACGAGCGTACAACCCAGCAACCTATCAATCCAGTAGAGTGGAAGTCGCGTCGGGCAGGGGCGCTCGCCGCCGGTTTAAGGGTCTATTCCGATCCGAAGAAATCCCAGATCACGCGTCTCAGTTACGTCCACTCCGATCCCCAGAAGGCCGCGGCCATCGTGAACGCCTTTGCCGATAACTTCATCCAGATGAAAAAGGAGCGAAGATACGATGCCATGTCTTACGCCGACCGGTTCCTCAACGAACGCATCGTACAGGTTCGCGCCAACCTCGAAGACTCCGAGCAGCGACTCATTACCTATGCACGAGAACGCAAGATCGTCGACCTGGACAACAAGCTCGATACCCTCATGCAGACACTCGACACACTGAACCAAAAACTCGCCCACGCCGAGGCGGACCGGATTGCGATGGAGTCCGAATACGCGCAGTCCCTGAAGGGCAAGGGACCTGCGGTCCTGAAGATCATGAACAGCGAGGTCATCCAGGCGTTGAAAAGGCGCAAGGGTGAGCTGGCGCTGGAATATGAAGGACAGCCTAAAATCTATAAGGCGGACTACCCCGCTAAGCGCCAACTCCGGCGTCAGATTACCGAGATCGACCAGCAGATCAAAGCGGAGGTCGCCGCGGTAACCGAGGCGATCAAGGCCGGCCATGCGGCAAAGCAGCGAGAAGAGGCGTCACTGCAGGCGCTTATCAGAAAAATCGAAAGCGATATCCTCGCCCTGCGTGACCGCAGCACTGACTACCAGGTGTTGAAGCGGGAAGTCGATACCAACCGCAAAATCTATGAGAACCTGCTCCAGCGCATAAAAGAGGTGGACGTCGCCTCCATCGACCCCACCAAGAACAACAATAACAACGACAATAACAACGACAATAACAACAACTCGAACATCTCGATCATCGACCGGGCACTGGCTCCGCGGCACCCCTTCAAACCCAATCTGTCCAGGAATCTGACGATCGCCCTCGGCGTGGGTCTGGCCGGAGGCCTCCTGCTGGTATTCCTGTTCGAATACCTGGACGACACCATAAAGACCGGCGAGGAGGTGGAAAACCGCATCCAGGCCCCGGTTCTCGGCATTGTCCCATTGGTTATATCCAGATCGCCCGTTGCCTCCAAAGCAGGACATATTGCCTTATCCGCCGCCGACAATCCCAGGAGCCCACTCGCCGAGGCGGCCAGATCACTGGCAACCTCGCTCAGCTTTTCGACCGTGGAAGGTACGCCGAAGACCATGTATGTCACCAGCGCGAGCCCCAGCGAAGGGAAGACGACGATCGCCACGAACATCGCGATTGCCTTGGCGAATGCCGGGAAGATGGTGCTTCAAATAGACGCCGACCTGCGTTCCCCGAGCCTTCACCATGTGTTCGATCTCCCTAACACATCAGGGCTCACCAACTACCTCGCCGGCAACACCAGGACCACCCATATCGCCCAACCGACACGAATCGCCGGCTTGGTCGTTATCACCAGCGGACCCTTACCGCCGAACCCGGTGGAGTTATTGGCCAGCACCAAGATGTTCGATCTCATGAGCCTGGCTACTGAAAGGTTCGACTTCGCCATCATCGATGGTCCGCCCGTCATCGGGCTGGCCGATGCCATTGTGCTTTCCAAGCTGGCACGGAGCACCATCCTTGTGGCGACGGTTGGACAGACGCGCTACGGTCATCTCGAGGGTGCGGTAAAGCGTCTCCGTACCGCGAATGCCAATATCGTCGGTGCCGTCGTCAACCGGTTTGACCAGACTCGTAGAAGCTCCGGATACGGATATGGATACAGGTATAGTTACGATTACCACTATAGCTACGATTACGGTACTCACGACCAGGCGGCAAAGCTGCCGGAACGGGCGTAATCAGGTGAGCGAGCGGTATGGTTCCGACGCCTGGCCCTCAAACCGGAGCACACGGTAGGGACCGATTCCGATACCGCTAACAGGAACAGAGGTTGATCATCCTGCGTCAAGTTTTAATCTCGATCGCCGCTGCCTTGCTCATCTGGCGCATCGGTGTTGTCGGCATATCGTCTCACTATGCCCAAGCGATCATCGAGGGTGAGCGCGACGCGGTGGGTAAGGCCCTCGCCTGGGATAAGCGCCAACCGGAGGCCTTGTATCGACAAGCCGTCGCGTTGCACAACGACGACCCGGATACCGCTGCCACCCTTCTGGCCCAGGCCAACACCCACGACATGGCGGATGCACGCCCGTTTTTCGCCGCGGCCAGGGCCGCGCTTACCCGGGGTAACCAGGCGCGCGCCGATGCCCTGGTTGAGATGGCCCTGCGGTTGAAGCCGGCAGATCCGCGCATCCAGCGACAAGCAGGCGACTACTGGCTCCGCCGCAATGACGTCAGACGGGCAATTTCCCATTATTCTCGCACCCTGGAAATCACCCAGGGGGCATGGAGTAAGCTATTCCCACCTCTACTCAAGCTCGCGGAAAATCCGCACACTCGGCCCGCCTATGAGATCCTTGCGACCTCACCCCCAGCCTGGTGGGACTCCTTTTTCTCCGAGGTCGCTAAACGCGCAACAGAGATCGAAACCGTTCGGCAACTCTACTCCCTGCGGCGCAAGTCGGGGCAGGCACCAATCACGCTGTCCGAACGCAAAAGCTATGTCGCCCGGCTCATGAAGGACGAATTGACCGCCCGGGCTTATAGCGTTTGGCTCAATGGTCTTACCGACGATCAACGGAAGCGGCTGGGACCGCTCTACGACGGCAGCTTCGAGCTTGAGCCCGGTAACTGGGGATTCGATTGGCACATCCACACCCCCCGCAACGCCCTAATCGACAGGCTGTACACCTACGGCAGCGACGAAAGCAAATCGCTGCATATAGGGTTCAATCATTACCAGGGCCACTTCAGTGGTAGCCTATACCAAAAACTCTTCCTCGCTGCCGGTACTTACCAACTGCGGGGTAGAGTCCATACCGACAGCCTGGATACGGATACGCAAGAGGGTAGAGTCCATACCAGCCTGGATACGCAAGGGGGACTCAAGTGGGTCATACGCTGTCTGCTGCCGCAGCCGGAGGAGCTGGGGGAAAGCGAGCGCTTTTTGGGTGCCAACGAATGGCGAAATTTCGGATTTGAGTTCCAGGTTCCCGAAGCCTGTAAGCTCCAAGAAATTCACCTGGTCTCAGTGGAGAAGCACCGGGGGGGGAAGCACCAGATCACAGGCGATGCCTGGTTCGACCGCCTGGCCATCCACAAAAGGCCACCCCCGGTAAAGGCCCGCCCTACCGCGGCGAGAGCGGTCAAGTAGCTGGAGCGGGAAACGAGACTCGAACTCGCGACCCCAACCTTGGCAAGGTTGTGCTCTACCAACTGAGCTATTCCCGCATTGAGGCGCATGAGTTTACGACCTGGTTCAGGGATGTCAAGCCTCCAGGTCGTGTTGACATTTGGTGTCATTTCGAGCGCAG
Source organism: Candidatus Thiosymbion oneisti (assembly GCF_900092655.1). Taxonomy (GTDB): domain Bacteria; phylum Pseudomonadota; class Gammaproteobacteria; order Chromatiales; family Chromatiaceae; genus Thiosymbion; species Thiosymbion oneisti. Next base: position 8,344 of record NZ_FLUY01001691.1, on the reverse strand, counting down.
CGAGAAATCCTGGTCCCGACGGAGCATGCTGCCATCCTGTAAGACCTGCCACGCTTACCGCACCTTTGTCCCTTTGCAAATTCGCATTTTGAATCCGCAGATTACGCCGATTTCCGCAGATTATTTCATTTTTAATCTGTGAAAATCGGCGTAATCTGCGGACAAAAAGGACGTCGCCCAGATACCGGATAACTGTCAACATACCCTAACGCCGCCGGAAAAATCTGTGTCCCTCAAAGCTTAAAACGGCACCGTCGGGAAGGATCCGCTCTACGGCAATCCCCTCGCGCGACACCTCCCCTTCCCCTGTTTTGAGGCCGTTGATCAAAACGAAACGCCTGGACGGCTCGCTGTCGTAGATGTGCGCCGACATGACGAACCTGGGTAAACGGTTGCGTACCGCTTTGGGTAGACGCAAATCTCGGGGCGCAGTCTCCTCCTCGACCCGCGAGGCTTCGGTCATGCCCGCTTGTCCCTCACGAACCTCGCGTTTGAAGGCCTCGATATCGGCAATCAAATCCGGCGGAATCTTGCCGTCCCGCTCCTGCGTTGGGGCCATCGGCGGCTCCTCTGCCGCGACCGGGCCCTTATGCATCCGGCGTTGCGGCGGAGGTGGGGGCACGTGGGGAGCAGGTGCCCCCATGGCGACGGATGAGGCAGTGGTCTCAGGCGCAACCGGAGCATGCGCCGGAAACCGATTCGCCGACCCTCGAGGACCGGATGCAACAGGCCCGGGCTGCCGCAGCGACGCCTGTCTCGGCAACGGCTTGGTCGCCGGTTGCTTGGGCGTGGCAGGGTCCCGATCTCTTGTCTCACGGGTTGCCGTTTGGGCGGTCTGGGCCACCGTTGCGACCGGTGGACCACCGCGCAAGGCCGAGTAGAGGGCGATGACCACAGCCGATGTCGCCAGGATCAATGCCACCAGGATCCACAGGTTGGGGCGAGCACGCTTTTCCTCGCTTGGAAAATTGGGTGGCACCAGGGTCGGTGCCTGACCCAGCTCACGTTCGTGTTGGGACTTCTTCAATGCTTCCAGGATATAGGACATGGCGCTCAGGGGACCGGGGCGAGTTTGGGGATCTCCGGCATCCCCACCACATTATGGAGCCGAATCAGTGTCTTGGGACCGGCAATACCGTCGATCTTAAGGCCCTCCCGCTTCTGAAACCTGCGTACTGCCTCATCCAACGCCGGGTCGAAAACACCCGAGCCGATGGCCTCAACAGCTAAATCCGGGACCTGTGACAAGAGCTTTCGCAACCAGCGTACCGATTCGCCTCGGGAGCTGGGGCCTATTATCGCACCGCCCACCGGGGGCGGCTGCCACAACAGGAGGTAATCCCCATCCCAGACATCGTCCAGGGTCGCAAGACTCACACGCCGACTCCCCTCGTCCAGGTCCAAAACCGCGGCCTCGGCATCAAGGCCACCAATCACCAGGTACCGCTCGGAAAGGTCCTCGGTCACCAGCTCGATCAATGCCGGCCGGTCGAAGAAGCGCATGCGGCTCCAGCCGCCCCCATCGAGCTCGCAGCGCAGACCGTAATCCATCACGCGCACGCAGGGATCTCCTGGCCCCAGGCCCGCGGGCTCGACACCCCAGCGGCGCAGTAACACCCGCATGGCCGATACCCGGTCCATAGCGATGTCAGCGAGTATCAGATCCTCGCCAGGCCCAGCTGCCTCCGGTTCGGCCAAGGCCAGGCCGGGGGCCTGCTCCAGGGCTGCTTTGGGCGTCGGGGAGACCGGGACCCGCGGTTCGGTTTGGCGTGATGGCAGCCAGCGCGCCAGGAAGGCCGGAACCTGGGGTGTTGCTACGGGAACCTCGGCCAGCCAGGAGCGAGTCATCCAGCCGCCGGCAACGGCAAGCATCAGGGCGGCGGTAGCCATGGCAAGGCATCCAAGACCGAAGCCGTATCCTCTCGGCGTTGAATGCTTTACCTCGCGCGCGGCCCGCTTGACGATCGACTTGGTCACCAGGGGACTAGGCGTAACGCAGGCCCCCAGTAGCGAGCGGTCACAGAGGATATTGATCAGTCGCGGAACGCCACCGGAAACGCGATGCACAAGGCGAATGGCGTCACGGGTGAACAGCTGCCGCTCCACACCCGCCACCATCAAACGGTGCCGGATATATTCCGCCGTCTCGGCCGCATTGAACGGCCGCAGGTGATAACGGGCGGTAATGCGTTGATTGAGCTGGCGTAGACCCTCGCGCTGGAGCAGGGTACGCAACTCCGGTTGACCTACCAGGAAGATCTGAAGCAGCTTGTGTTTGGTGGTCTCCAGGTTGGTGAGCAACCGGACCTGTTCCAGCACCTTCGGGCGCAGGTCCTGGGCCTCGTCGATCATGAGCACCGCCCGCCGGCCTTCGGCGTGCGCCCTCAGTAAGTAGTCGTTGAGGCGGTCGACCAGGCATTTGACGGTGCGTTCCTGCTCCGACACCTCGATGCGCAGCTCGTCACAGACGGTGCGCAAGAGTTCGGTTACCGTCGTGGTCGGATTAAGGATGAGGGCAACCTCCACACCATCGGGCAGCTGCTCGAGAAAGGCCCGGCAGATGGTCGTCTTGCCGGTACCCACCTCCCCGGTAAGCAGTACGAAGCCGCCACTCGTCCCTGCCCCGTAGAGCAGATGCGCCAACGCCTCCCGGTGCTGTTCGCTGAGGAACAGATACTGGGGGTCTGGGGTAATGGAGAAGCTCGCCTCTTTGAGGCCGAAATAGTTGGAGTATAGGTTCTGCAAGCTAGGCCGCTGCCATTATCGGTCGGACAGAAATCGATCGTTCGGATTTGCGCTGCACAAGGTGCCTCACCGCCGGGATCAAGATAGGTAGAATTCGGAATAGGCGTCAATAGTCGAGGTACTCCGGTCAAGATCACAGTGAATCGGTGTCGATCGTCAGGAACGACATGGACAAGCGGAAACGGATACTTGAATTCCTCAAGGTGTCTCTTGATTCAAGGCGCCGGTCACCCCATAAAGATGGTGACCTGCATCTTGTTGATGCGTGCTCCAATCCCAACCCGAACGGTTCTCTCGATGATCGACCTGCATTGCCATATGCTTCCCGGTATCGACGATGGGGCACCCGATCTCCACACCGCCCTGGAGATGGCCAAGATTGCGGTCAGGGACGGCATCAGGATGACCGCCTGTACGCCGCACATCTATCCTGGCCTGTACGATAATACAGGCGCCCAAATCATGCAGGAAGTACAGGCGCTTCGCACCCGGATACAAGAGGCCGACATTCCGCTCGAAATCACCTATGGCGCAGACATACAACTAGTCCCGGAGCTGGTGCATGGTCTCCGCTCCGGACATATGCCGACCCTTCACGGCACCCGGTATTTTCTGTTTGAACCACCTCACCATATGGTTCCCGTCGGCTTCTCGCGTCTGATTTTCGACCTGCTGGCTTCCGGTTACCAACCGGTCATCACTCACCCCGAACGGCTTACCTGGCTTGACGATGAGCATTACGGCTGGTTCGTCGACGCCGCCCGGAGCGGCGCTTGGATCCAGCTCACGGCCGGGGCGGTAACAGGCCGTTTCGGCCCCCATCCAAAATACTGGTCACAGAAATTCCTCGGTGATGGGCTCGTCCATATCCTGGCGACGGATGCCCACGATCCTGAACACCGACCGCCACTCTTGGCGGAAGGACGCACGGCGGCGGAACCTTATATCGGTGCCGACGAAGCGGAATTGCTGGTAACCGGCCGCCCGCAAGCCGTTATCGAAAATCGCGAGCCAAGGGAGATTCCGCCTCCACCGGCACTCGGCCCGAACGAAAACCGGAGCAATGCCGTCAAATTCAGGAAAGGATGGTTTACCCGGCTCTTGTCCCGGGGCTGATCCGCAGCTCCCGACGTCACCGAGGAGCCGCAGGTCGGTGGGCGCGGTCAGGAACGCGATGGACCATCCCCCTCCCGCTGACCCGTGTAGCGTTCGACCATTGTGCTGAGGTCCCGCGGGTTCACGGGCTTGCTGAGAAAATCGTCCATCCCCGCCTCGAGACACTGGTGTTTGACCTCCTCCGATGCGTTGGCGGTCAAGGCGATGATCGGCAGCCGTGCCCCCTGCTCCTCGCTCGCACGAAAGGCCTGAGTAAGGGCTATCCCGTCCAATTTGGGCATACGCACATCGACGAGGGCCAGGGCGAAGGGGTCGGCCCGGATGCGGCTCAAGGCCTGCTCCCCGTCATCGACCAGGATCACCTCATAACCTTGTTTCTCGAGCAGTACCCTGACAACCTTCCCTGCAATAGCGTTGTCCTCGGCTACAAGAATACGCAACCCATGCACTGCTACCGGTTGCACCCTGTCTTCCTTTTCCTCCTGCCGATCCGATTGCGGGCGCTCCTTCCCCAGTATCTGGCGCACCCGACTGACCAGGTCCTCGGCAAGAAAGGGTTTGCTCAGGCAATTCCCGCGGGCCATCCGTTGACCGGCGCGGCGGGTGCTGTATGTGAGCAGCAGATAAGGCACCTTGGCACCGAGCCCGCGCTGGAATAGATCCAGCAACGCCAGCAGGTCCTGACAAGCGGGCGAGTCGGCGACGATGAGCAGGTCCAACCTCCGGGTCCGGTCGGTCATGCAGCCGAGGTGGTCCATATCGAGCACCGGCTCACACGCCATACCCGCGCCGCGCAGGATCTCCATGATGAGCTCCCTGCTCGTGGCATTGTTCTCGAACACCCAGGCTCGCAGACCCTCGAGCTGTCGTTGCCTCTCCTCCGAGACCAGCGGCCTTGTTTCCTTCTGTAGTGGCAGCCGTACCCAGAAGCGACTGCCTTTCCCGACCTGGCTGTCGACGCCGATACGCCCCCCCATCAGGTGCGTAAGGTCACTGGCGATGGTAGTACCCAGCCCGGTTCCGCCATAACGCCGGGTGGTGGAATCGTCCGCCTGCCGAAAGCCCTCGAAGATCTCCTCCAACCGGTCCGCTGGTATCCCAATTCCCGTGTCCAAGACCTCCAGGAGCAGGTGAGGGCGGTGCATCAGTTCGTCGGACGGACACAAACTTGCATGGACCCTCACCTCACCTCGGTCGGTGAACTTGATGGCATTGCCGATCAGATTGAACAGGATCTGGCGTATCCGGAGCTTATCACCGATCATCCGGTCCGGAAGCTTTGGGTCGATGCGCAGGATTACCTCCAGTCTCTTGGCAAGGGCCTGGGTCTCCAGGGCGGCGCACACCTCCCTCATACCGCCGCGCAGATCGAAGGCGACGGACTCCAGGTGGAGCTTCTTGGCCTCGATCTTCGACAGGTCCAGCACATCACCGATCAGGGCCTGTAGCACCTCCGCGGAGCTGACGATGGAATCGACGTACTCGCGCTGCTCGGCGTCGAGCCGCGTTGACTGCAACAGGTTGGTCATCCCCACCACCCCGGTCAAGGGCGTACGCAGCTCGTGGGTCATGACCGCCAGGAAATCCCCCTTCGCCTGGTTCGCCACCTCCGCCTCACGCCGGGCTTGCTGCAGCTTGCGCAGGAGGGAGTATTGGTACATCGGGAGCACCACCAGGAGCAGCAGAATGAAGACGACCTCGTAGGGATGGGTCCACCAGGCGTCCAGGACCACAATGGTCAGGGTGCAGGTCAGCAGGTTCAGTATCGAGGCGAAGATCAGGTGGCCACGCCCGTATCGGGTGCTCGCGTAGATGAGGATCCAAATATAGATGAGATAGAAGGGACTGACATCGCCGGTCAGAAGGGTGGCCAAACCGACCGCCGTGATGTCCAAGACGAGTCCCAGGTACTGGCGGGCCGTCCATTCCGGGCGTATCAGTACGCTGATCAGTATACCGGCGAAGAATAAAAAATAGACCCCGAACAGAAGGAAGAAATAAACCGAATTGATCCGGTAGTAACCGGTGTACGCGGCACTACCGACGTAAATTACTCCGAACACCCAAAATCCCATACGCACCAGGGCGGACTGAAACTCTTGGTTGGCACGCAAGGCCGGATCCCACTTGATCATGGTCCCAAGCTACCTGTCATACATGGATTTTCCGCCGCGATGCCCGCTTCCCCTGCCTGCTGGCGGCACTGCACCGAAAGGCCATGTTTGTCTTCTCCTGCCGCGCCTTCCGGTCTGATATCTACAGTCATTGTAGCCCCACGAAGCCTATCGAGCTCGTCCTCCCAAGCGTACCTGAAATTACTCGTCGTCATACACAAAACGCAGACATGAAGACGGATCGGTATACAATGCGGCTCGGAGACGAGAGATAACTTGACGAGAGATAACTTAAGAGAACGGGAGAGACCCATGTCCAAGAAACACCCGATCGTTGCGGTTACCGGCTCTTCAGGCGCGGGCACTACGACCGTCAAGCGGGCCTTCGAGCACATCTTTTTCCGCGATGGCTTCAACGCCGCCATCATCGAAGGCGACAGCTTTCATCGCTACGACCGCGCCGAGATGAAAGCCGAAATGACCAAGGCGGCGGAAGCACATCGCAACTTGAGCCACTTCGGGTCAGACGCGAACCGTTTCGACCTGCTCGAGGAGCTGTTCAAGAGCTATGGCAAGACGGGTACCGGCAAGAAACGATACTACATTCACAGTGACGAGGAGGCGGCGGAGCTCAACGCGCGCCTCGGTACCAACCTCGCCCCCGGCCAGTTCACCCCTTGGGAGGATATTCCCGAAGGTACGGATCTGCTTTTTTACGAAGGTCTGCATGGATTGATTGTGACCGAAGAGAACAACGTCGCCCAGCATGTGGATCTCGGGGTCGGGGTCGTTCCCATCGTCAACCTGGAGTGGATTCAAAAAATCCACCGCGACAACCTGGAGCGCGGCTACTCCGCCGAGGCCATCGTGGACACCATCATGCGCCGCATGCCGGACTACATCACCACCATCGTGCCCCAATTCACCCTGACGGACATCAATTTCCAGCGCGTGCCGACGGTCGATACATCCAATCCTTTCATCGCTCGGGATATCCCGCTCCCGGACGAGAGCTTCGTCATCATCCGTTTCCAGGACCCGAAAAAACTCGACATCGACTTCCCCTATCTGCTGTCCATGATCCACGATTCCTTCATGACCCGCCGCAACAACATGGTCGTGCCCGGGGGGAAGATGGGCTTCGCCATGGAGATTATCCTGCAGCCCATCATCGAACGGCTGATGGACACACGCAACAAGTGATCCTTTCGCTTACCCCGGTGGCAATCCGCCGCCGGACGTTATTCCTGGGAAAAAATCTTGAAAGATCCCACCAGCTACATGGGTTGTGTTGACATTTAGCGAACCGTGTCAGCCAGGTAGATAGGGATGCGTCATGCCCGAAATCGGGATCGGGATCGAAGTCGGGATTCCGATTGCGATCCCGATCTCGATCCAGCCCGTAGGATGCGGTGAGCGCCTGCCGATCGCCCCAGGGACGGGGCAGGCAGGCCGCGAACCGCATCGATGGTGTGGTGAGCCGGCGTAGGTCGGGTAAGGCACGCCTGCCGTGAAGCTGCATTGGCCGCGGTGATTGGCGCGCCGTCACCCGACACCGGGTGGCCGGCATGTCGCCCTGACCTTACCCGACCTACGGGCTCATTGAAGCAGCCCGGCGGATGGCGGCCGTCCCTGGCCTGATCCGCCCTACGGTATTCCGCGGCCAATCGCCACAGCCCCATCGCAGCTCAGCCTGACAACTGATACCGATATAATCCGTTCCCCACCATTTGCCTTTCCGAGATCAACCCATGCCCCTCAGCCAACGAGCACGGACCCTCGCCGTCACCACCCCCCTCGGCGAAGACATCCTGCTGCTGCGTTCCATGCGCGGAAGCGAACGACTGAGCACCCTGTTCGAGTACCAACTGGAACTCATCAGTGAATCCTACCAACCGATCAAGCACGAAGCGCTGCTCGGCCAACCCGTCACCGTGCGGCTGGAACTGCCGGATTACCAGACCCGCTACTTCAACGGCATCGTCAGCCGTTTTTCCCACACCGGCTTCGACGGGGCGGTTGCCATCTACCAGGCCACCCTGGTCCCCTGGTTCTGGTTGCTCTCCTGCACCACCGACTGTCGCATCTTCCAGGACCGGACGGTGCCAGACATCGTCAAGGACATCTTCCGCGAGCATGGCTACATCGACTTCGAGGAATTCCTGGTCGAGCCCCACCGCCGCCGGAACTACTGCGTCCAGTACCGGGAGACCGATTTCACCTTCATCAGCCGGCTGCTGGAACAGGAAGGCATCCACTACTTCTTCCGGCACGAGGAGGGTAAACACACCCTGGTCCTGGCCGACGACAACGGTGCCCATCACCCCGTTGCCGGCTACGAAGAAATCCCCTACTACCCCCCCGATGAG
>NZ_FLUY01000478.1 GCF_900092655.1 Candidatus Thiosymbion oneisti | reverse complement strand
CCCTTGCTCAAGGCTCGTGCGTCGGGGTCGGTCCGTGAGAATTGGGTCTCTGCGCTTGCCTCTAACCGCTCGCGTTGTGCCGGCTTGCGGTTCTGGCGCTCCTTGAGTGCTTCCAGCTTGCGGGCCAGCGCGGGGGCTTCACCCAACGCCTCGCTCACATCGGTTTCC
>NZ_FLUY01001315.1 GCF_900092655.1 Candidatus Thiosymbion oneisti | reverse complement strand
ACCGCAAGAGTCTGGCCATCGATAAGGAACTGGGGCACAAGGAAGGCATGGCCAACCAGTACGGCAACCTGGGCAATCTCTATCAAACCCGCGGCGATCTGGCACAGGCCGAATCCATGTACCGCAAGAGCCTGGCCATCGATGAAGCGCTGGGACGCAAGAAAGGCATGGCGAGTGACTATGGCAACCTGGGCATCCTCTATCAAATCCGCGGCGATCCGGATCAGGCCGAATCCATGTACCGCAAGAGTCTGGCCATCGATAAGGAACTGGGGCACAAGGAAGGCATGGCCAACCAGTACG
>NZ_FLUY01001625.1 GCF_900092655.1 Candidatus Thiosymbion oneisti | reverse complement strand
CGGTTAGCCTACCGAGGCGCTTAATCGACGCTGGAGCGTCAAGATCCCTCCTCCGTCGGGACAAGTCTGCTCCCACGCT
>NZ_FLUY01001313.1 GCF_900092655.1 Candidatus Thiosymbion oneisti | reverse complement strand
CATTGATTTTCTACTGGCATTGATTTTCGGCTGGCTCCCCACGCTCCAGCGTCGATTAAGCGCCTCGGTAGGCTAACCGCCAACGCCGATCAGCACCGAGG
>NZ_FLUY01001311.1 GCF_900092655.1 Candidatus Thiosymbion oneisti | reverse complement strand
TGTAACATGACCAACGGCACTGGCCGCTATACCCCCTCTCCCTCCGGGAGAGGGTTGGGGAGAGGGGATCAAAAAGATGAATCTCTCTACGTTAACACTAGCGAACCGGTCTCGACCGATTTGCGTTTATTTGCGGAAAAAATGATTCCCATTTGCCGCAACGGAAACCGCACGCAACCAAAGGTTTTATCATGTCAGACACGCTTTTCAGCAAGATTGCGGCCGGTGAGATCCCGGCGAATATCCTCTACGAGGACGAAGACGTCGTGGCCTTTCGAGACATCGGGCCTCAGGCGCCGACCCATGTGTTGGTGATACCGCGCAAGCCGATCCCGACTATCAACGACCTGGAGCCGGAGGATGCGGAGCTGGTGGGGAAACTGTTTCTCGCCGCCAAACGGATCGCCGCGGATGAGGGCATCGCCGAGGCCGGTTATCGTACCGTAATCAACTGTAATGCGGCAGGCGGCCAAAGCGTATACCATCTGCATCTACACCTGTTGGGTGGCCGCCCCATGCAGTGGCCCCCCGGCTGAGGTCAGGAAACGGGGGCTTTACCCGGCTGCGTTCAGCCCGTAGGATGGACGTAGGATGCGGTGAGCGCGGCAGGTCTTAACAGGATGGCATCATGAGGAGGCGCGAACCGCATCAATGGTGTGGTGAGCGCCTGCCTGTCCCGCCCCAGGGACGCCTGCCTGTACCGGTATGACAGACAGATGCAGGCAGCGAACCGTATCGATTGGTAGGGGATAGGGGGCAGGGGACAGTTGTCAGGGGAGGTCCCCTGACAACTGATAACTGACAACTGCCCCCTGAGATGCGGTTCGCTGCGCTTACCACATCCCACCCGACTGTTAGCCACAGAACTGAGTTTTTGGAGAGTCATAATGCCGAAACTAACAAACCAAGTACAGCTTAACCCATTAACTTCACGTTATGAGCCCGCGAATGCGTATTGGATGGCAAAATTTTCTGAGATCGCCTATCGCAAGCAAAAAGATCTTTCGCCTGACGTTCAGTCTATTAAAGCCGAACTCTGTAACATCGACAAAAAATTCTCGGAAGTGAAAGGGTTTGATGCCAAGAGTTCTCAAGGTATTGTCATAAAGCACGAGGATTTCGTCGTGGCGGCCTTTCGTGGAACGGATGAGATTGGCGACTGGTTGGATAATCTGAATGCTGTGTCACAGTGCGGCCCCCTAGGTGGTGATGTTCACACGGGTTTTTACAGGGCTTTAATGGATATCTGGCCCCAAATGAAGACAGCCATTCGCTCCTTTTGTAGGACTTCTAACGGCCTCCCGGATAGGCCTTTGTGGTTGACGGGCCATAGCCTTGGAGGTGCTTTAGCGACACTCGCAGTGGCAACATTAATGGAAGCGGATGAAACCTTCTATGGTGCTTATATGTTTGGCAGCCCCCGGGTTGGAAATAAAGTTTTTGCTAGACACTTTAACGTTGAAGCGAAAGGTAAGGTTTTCAGATTTCAAAATAACGCTGACATTGTAACTCGGGTGCCAGCACGCCTTATGGGTTACAGCCATGTTGGATCGTTTGTCTATATTTCCGAGAATGGGAAGCTGAGCACGGATATTGGCTGGTGGTATCGCTTCATGGACACAGTCAAGGGTGTAATTGCAGATATCGGGGAAAAGGGCTTGGATGCTATTGAGGATCACAGCATCGACGAGTACATCGAGAGGATAGCGAATTTTGGCGACAATCATCCCGACTAAAAAGAGTAATTATGGATGAAAAGGTAATAGGTTCGCTGCACTTGACGTAACCATACCTACATAGAAGGCTAACATGCGTATCCAGCCAGCACAAAAAACGCCGCTCGTTTCTCGCTCCGCTTTTTGTGCCGGCTGATACTTGACGTTAGGTAGCCGCCAATGCCATTAAGTTAAGTTTTGTAGGTCGGGTTAGGCGCGCCTTGCGATGTGGGCGTGGACAACCGAGGCTGAACGCGC
>NZ_FLUY01001310.1 GCF_900092655.1 Candidatus Thiosymbion oneisti | reverse complement strand
TCGCTTAGGAGGTACCCGATGAACAAAAAATATATTGTGCGTCTGACGGAAGAAGAACGGGCGCAGCTCAGCGAGTTGGTCAACAAAGGCCAGGCCGCAGCATACAAGATCAAGCACGCTAATGTTCTGCTCAAGGTCGATGCCAACGGACCGGATTGGAATGATGTGCAAGCTGCAGAAGCCTTTTCGTGTGCGCCGCGAACCGTGTCCAGTCTGCGCGAACGCTGTGTCGAACACGGGCTTGAAGC
>NZ_FLUY01001309.1 GCF_900092655.1 Candidatus Thiosymbion oneisti | reverse complement strand
GGTTCACTACAAGCCAGTTGGATGAGACGCGCTTCTTGCTCGCCATCCAGAATCGGCTCCCGTGACGGGCGAGCCTGCTTCTTGCGCTCCAGTGCGGCTTCAAGCCCGTGTTCGACACAGCGTTCGCGCAGACTGGACACGGTTCGCGGCGCACACGAAAAGGCTTCTGCAGC
>NZ_FLUY01001306.1 GCF_900092655.1 Candidatus Thiosymbion oneisti | reverse complement strand
CGCCGGGAGAGGGGTTGGGGAGAGGGGGTCAAAAAGATGAATCGCTCTACTTTTTCACTTATAGGTTTACCACTACCCAAGACAGTGGATCCTAACCACTCAACCCTATCACGCTGCCTGTTTGGCTACAAACATCGCTCGCGCAGCCTCAATGCCACGCAGGTACTTGGCCTGACGCCGGGCGCAGAGATCCGCGAGCGATGCCGGCGCGCCGACCGCCGTTCCGAACGCCTTGAGAAGACGTTCGGAATAGCCGATAAATTGCTCCCCATTGATGCCCAAGCGCACGAGAATCTTGGGTTCTTGCACCTTGACGTACCCAGGCTTATCCGCACGTAACGCCCGGCCCGTCCAATCGACCAGTTCTAGGTAGTCGTCGAAGGCAAACGGCACCGCCCAGGGGGTCTGTGCGGTGGCGTCAAAGGGCATCAGCGAGGCTCGGGGTAAGACGTGCGTTTCGGCCTCTGGTCGTAACCACTCCCCATCAAGTGTTGCGTCTGGATCTTTAGCGGTCGTGGTCTCCTGCGAGCCGACTTCGGACCCGACCGCCTCCGGCAACCCGACGACGCGCTCCCGAATCGAGGTGTAGTCCGAAGTCTCCGGCGTCTCGGCTAGCCCCGCCCGTACCGGATTGAGATCCACATAGGCCATTGCCGCCAGCAACGCCTTCTCATCGAGCAATGCTTGGCTCTTGAAGCGACCCTCCCAAAAACGTCCCCTCACCCCATCCTCCGCATTGGCCCGGCGGGCGATGTGCTCGTTGAGGGTACGCATGAACCAGGACAAATCGTGCAGCCGAGCCCGATAGACCTCGGCAAGTGCCTCGACCTCGGCAACCTCCGCTTGACTCATCTCTGCCCGTGACGCCGAGAGATACCGCGTCACCAACAGCGGTCCGGTGAAGAGCGCCGTCCAGCGCCGCAGCACCTCCTCTATCGACCACTCCAAGGCCCGTTCCCGGTCGATCCGCACCACGATGTGATAATGGTTACTCATCACCGCATAAGCGGCCACATCAATGGCAAACAAGGCGGCAAGTTGCCGAAT
>NZ_FLUY01001083.1 GCF_900092655.1 Candidatus Thiosymbion oneisti | reverse complement strand
CGATGCTTACCGGAACCTCCAGCCCTGAGCATAAGCCGGGGGTCGGCAAGTGGCACCATCCTGCCGCCGCTTTGGATTTGGC
>NZ_FLUY01001452.1 GCF_900092655.1 Candidatus Thiosymbion oneisti | reverse complement strand
GGGCCTGCGGCTGGTCGCCGGACGCCAGCCGCTTGGTCTCGGCCGGCGATGACGGCAATCTGCGCCTGTGGGACGCCGCCAGCGGCGAGTGTCTGGCGGTACTCGAGGGGCACCAGGGTT
>NZ_FLUY01001260.1 GCF_900092655.1 Candidatus Thiosymbion oneisti | reverse complement strand
TCGGGTTCCGTGAGGATCCCCACGATGGTTTGTTGGTGGTTTTCGAATGTGATGCGTGATGATCTGCTTCCAAACTGAGGCACCAGTTGTGGGGCCGGCTCCCCGACGTTAATGATCGATGTGGAGGTTTCCTGGGCGAACGCCCCCGAAACCCATGCGAGCAGTCCGATAACACAGGCTGTTTTTATGATGTTGTCACGCATTTTCACTTTCCTCTTTAGGGGGTTGAATGATTACGCCGATTTCATCAATTGTCATTTCGAGCGCAGCGAGATTCGGTAATTTCTTTTTCCCATGCGGAACTGACATCACCGGGGGCCGTAGAATAATTATCCAAAAAAAGGAGAAACCTAGCTATTTCTAACCTCTCTCTTGGGCAATCGAATTAATTCTGATGCTAATTCTTCAATATTTCTTTGCATATATTGATGCCTCTCATTATACGGCCAACGAAACGAGTTTAGACTTGTAGACTGTACACAGATATTGGCTTGTTCCCACACTCCGGCATGGGAATGCAATTGTAACCGCTCCAGCGGCCAATGTTTTATGACGCTGGAGCGTCCGGACTTCCTCCCACGCTGGAGCGTGGGAGCCAGAGAGGATCTTTAATTCGCAAAAAGGCTCTCGCAAAAAGGCCCTTTAGGGTGTCTTTCGCAAAAACCCCTTAGATCAAATCCGAATCTGTCGAAAAACCTTTCGAATCCTTCGGACTCTTCGGACTCTTCATGGTGCTCTTCCTCTATCAAGGTTTTGATAAACCAATCCGTGCTCCAGGCAATGGCCTTATCGAGCTCGGCCGATTGCTCCGGGATATTGATAAAATGATTGGCATCGAGCTTGACCAATCTTTCCTCCCCTTCGTGATACCGCAGATAAATTTCTCCCATTTGGGGTTGAGGCTTGATGATAGTGTCCTGCAAACCGACGACCACCATTAAAGGCTTGGTAAAGCGAACAATCTCGGCCACCGGATCGATCTTTAACAGACCCTCGAAAAAGGGACGCTTGAGCTCGAAAGTTGACCCCCATGTTGTCGAGGCCTCAACCAGCTCACCCTCCGCGGCATTCAATCCGGCTTGCACCGTTTCCGATCCGTAAACGTCGCTGTAGGTTGCATAGGGAATCGAGACCGCCACCCAGAGCACCGCTGAATCGATTCGATCATCCCGAGCCGCTGCAGTCGCGGCCACCAACCCACCCTGACTGCGACCAAGCAGGCCCATGCGTTCGGAGTCTATCCGCGGAAGATTGGCCGCGTATTCGATTGCGGTCAGGGTATCGCTGATCTGTCTCGTGAACGTCATATCCGCAAAGTCACCATCGCTTTCCCCGCTCCCACGAAAATCGATGCGGAGACTGGCAATCCCGTTCTCGGCGAACACCCGGGCCGTACGGCCATACATGGTTTCTCCCGTCTCTTGCAAGGGTTGGGAGAATCCATCCTTATTACCGCTGAACCCATGCAACATCACGACGATCGGATACGGGGGAGTCGTTTCGGGTTCCGTGAGGATCCCCACGATGGTTTGTTGGTGGTTTTCGA
>NZ_FLUY01001327.1 GCF_900092655.1 Candidatus Thiosymbion oneisti | reverse complement strand
ACCGGACGTTTTGGAGTGCGGCGGCAACCTGACCCCGATGCTTACCGGAACCTACAGCGCCAGGCATAAGCGGGGGGTCGGCTAAGTGGCACAATCCTGCCGCCGCTTTGGATTTGGCGATGTAAAGGTGTTGCGGCCAGGGGAAAGCGCCGTCGCCGCGGCGCGAGTGGAACCTAAGGGCCCGGATTCCCGGCAAACACTGCTGGTATCCCCCATGACTGAGGTTCGATGCGGCCGCGCCGC
>NZ_FLUY01001304.1 GCF_900092655.1 Candidatus Thiosymbion oneisti | reverse complement strand
TGTCGGCCCCTGGGATCGCCGACATCTTGTCGGCTCCCGGGACTACCGATATTTCGTTGGCCCTTCCGGCTATCGGGTAAAACCTGAATGCCGAGTTGCCGGTCCAA
>NZ_FLUY01001720.1 GCF_900092655.1 Candidatus Thiosymbion oneisti | reverse complement strand
GGAAAAGATCCCTCCTGCGTCGGGACAGGGTTTGACGTGTTGCGTTCGACGCACCAAGGCTCGCTGATCGTCTGCCAAGTCAGTGCCGGCGTCTTAACGCAACCTACACCTACATTACCCGCCGCGCTGCCGGACCGCACGGACTTGTAGTTAAGTGTAGGTTGGGCAAAGGGCCAGGGATGGCCCGTACCCAACATTCGGTGTTCAATGTCGGACACGCTGACATGCTGAACGCGCCGTAACCCAACACGACGCCAGGATCCGTTTTAATCAAACGGCTTAATGCTGAGAACTGATTAATCAACAGGGGGCCTATGCAGATGGCTTATCAAGATATTCTCTATGAAGTGCACGAGGGCATCGCCAGGATCACAATCAATCGACCCGATACCTTCAACTCGTTTCGGGGCATCACCTGTGACGAGCTGATCGATGCCTTGAATCGTGCGGGTTGGAACCGCAAGATCGGAGTCGTGGTCCTGACCGGGGCCGGCGACAAGGCGTTTTGCACGGGTGGGGATCTGTCGTCCCATGAGGGCGCTTATGATGGTCGGGGAACCATCGGTCTGCCGCTCGAGGCGCTGCAGAGCGTCATTCGGGATATCCCGAAACCCGTCATCGCGCGGGTACAAGGCTATTCGATCGGCGGCGGCAATGTACTCGCGCTCTTGTGTGATCTCACAATCGCCTCCGAACGGGCAATCTTCGGGCAGGTCGGCCCCAGGATGGGCTCCGTGGATCCTGGGTTCGGCTGTGCCTTCCTGGCCCGCACCATCGGGGAGAAGCGGGCCCGCGAGATGTGGTATCTGTGCCGGCGCTACACGGCCGAAGAGGCGTTTCGGATGGGGCTTGCCAATTGCGTAGTTCCCCATGAGAAGCTGGATGAAGAGGTACAGCGCTGGTGCGATGAGATCATGGAGCGCAGCCCCACCGCGTTGGCGATTGCCAAGCGGGCGTTCAATGCGGATACCGAACACCAGCGCGGCATCTCGGCACTGGGCCTGCAGGCCGTCGGCTTGTACTACGACACCGATGAGTCGAAAGAGGGTGTTACGGCATTCAAGGAAAAGCGCAAACCTCAATTCCGCAAATTCGTTAAAGGCGCTTAGAGCCTGTCTGGCTTACGCAGGAATGTAGATGGGCAATAAGCGCAGCTTGCCGGCAGTCGGCAAGCGAACCGCAGCGATCAGTATTTGCCGTGCGGGCGAGATGCCCGTGCTCCAATACCCGGGCAGTCGGCAACAAGCAGGCTTATTTGGAGAGCGGAGTTTCCTCATATCTCACATGTGAACAGGCCCAGGCCGAAGTGGCAACCGAATCCGAGTGCCAAGGGGCCTTCGATCGTTTCGGTAAAGGTGATCCGAAGAGATGCCCCACGTCGATCCGGTTGGGTTAGACCACGGCGGGAGCGGAAACGATGGAAAGCGAGCGGTGTGATTGATCGCCCGCCGACCTTCACATGGTGAAGGGGCTCAATGGTGTCGATCGGCGGAAGTCCACGGGCTTGGCATTCGCGTCGAATCTGTTCCTCCAGGCCGAAGTTGCGTTTTGTATGCCAGGGCATGAGGTAGGGCGTAATACTGATGAAGCTTTTACTCTTACCGCAGATTAGTGATCTGTCCGGTCCGGCAAAATCTTTTGGTTCGCCTGCACCTTCGAACCAGAGGTTCCACTCCTGTCCATCTCGGTTCCAGATCCTCCGGATGCCCTTGACCGCTTGTTGTACCGAGTTCTTCAGTGATTCGGGGACATCCACGAAGTCCTTCCGTAATGCGGGAATATGTACGATCAGGTGATCGATTTTGCCGTCTCTGTCTGTGTCTTCCGATAACCAAAAAGCATGATCGTGGCGATTGCCGTCCGGGAGTCCGTGGCCCGAGATCCATGGCGGGACGGCATCTTCCCCAAGCAATTTCTTCGCTTGGCTCATTGCGGCCAAGCGCAGCCATTCCCCCATACGTACCGCGTCTTCTACCCGCGGCAGCGGTTTGCCATAGACGGCAAAACGGAAGGTCGTAGCATCCTTGTGAGCTACCGATCGTGGGGAAAGCCTGCCGCTGCTTCGCAGGATTTCGTCCCGCACTCGATAGGGGATGTCGCGGGAAGCGGGAGGGATGTTCCAGCCGGCCGCCCGGAGCTCCGCGCTTTCGACCCCGATGGCGTCCAACCAGGATTCCGGCAAGGTTGCGGCGATAGCTTTTTTGTCCTTGGGTTTGAGGTCGGAACGCTTTTTGAGCCCTTCCAGTTGGGCGGCTCGAAAGCTTGCATAGTCGGCTGCCGGCATGGGCATCATCAGGGTGAGCCGCCTGTCTCCCTCGTCTTCACCCTTCGACCCCCCTCTCCCCAACCCCTCTCCCCGGGGGGAGAGGGGCTTTTGCGACATCCCCGACGGGAGAGGGGCTTTTGCGACATTCTCCTCGGTGGCGGTGTCGGCGGGTACGCAGTTCGGTTTGTCACCCCAGGCTTCACGGCGTTGCATTTCCACCCAGCTTTCGGCGCGGCCCAAGAATCCGAGTCTTGCGGCCAGGGTGTCGATCAACGCGATCTGCGCGCCGTCCAGCTCCAGGTCCGGCCAGGCAAGGATCAGCTCGTCGTTTGCGGATACGCGGGCAAAGGCATCGAAGATGAGCGTGTTCTTATCCGCCTTGCCGGATCTGGCCGGCATGTAGTGGCGGGAATGGGTGTGAATACCGGGTGGTACAAAATAGAGCGGCGGTGTAGCGGCAAGCGATTCGAGCAAACTCTCGAACAGTTCGGGGTCCTGATCCACCGGACTCAGCTTGCGGTGCCAAACAGCGATCAGGGCGCGCAGGAGGCGCCAGGGGGTGGGCGGCCATTCCACGTCGGCCTCGTTGACGTGTCGGCCCCAGGGGGTCGCATGGTAGCGTCCGGCTGGGAACGAAAGGGTGAGGGTAAGCATAGTCTTTCCGCCGATTCACCCTGGATAGCGGACGGTAGTGACGCCGGCGAAGTGCTTTGCCGACGCAGCAATGAGTTTCGGTAGCGCTTCCTCTAGCTGTACGAGTTCTGGCAGTGACCAGCCGGCAGGCCGAGTAACCTTGACTGAAGAAGGTTCTAGGTCGCAGGCTGTACGCAAGTGCAGTCCCTCTTTTAGAAAACGCTGGATCTTGAACAGGGCCAGTGCGATTAAAAGCGTCGTTACATTATCCTCGAAACCAAAGGCACGCAATTGTGCGAGATCGAGATTGAAATAAGCTGTGGTTTTTGAGGAGGTGTACTCGGTGCGAGCATAAGGCACATTGCCGGCACCCTCCTTTAGTGTAGGTTCTATGGGATTGAGCTTTACGCCGCCGCTTTGAACGGCGTTGATGTCAGTCGCTTCAATGAATGAAGAAAGAACTCTGGGAAGACGGATGACACCAGCGACTTCTTCTAGGAATACTCCGTGAATCAGAGAGTTGATGTCGTACTTGAGGAGAACTGGCACCAGCTGGCTACGGATGTCGAAGGGTCTGTCTTTGCGGAATCCCAGCTCATCTTTGATTGGTGTGAAATCCTTTGATCGCGCGATGTATTCAGAATTGATGCGATGGGCCTCTAAGACGGAATTCGTGATGCCCCTACCCTCATTGTCCACGACCTTGATATAAGGCAGTCCCTTTAGCGGTTTTTCCCAATCGTCGGACGCTTTGCTCCAACAAACTATTTCCATCCGGTTCGCCATGCTCTGAGTAGATTCCACCAGCAGCATTCGTTTTCCGTCTGGTCCCTCGTATTCGGCAGCGCCTAGGTCGGGGAAGCCGGTGGGTTGGAAGCGGGTCCCTTGCAATGGGGTCAGGTCCGCTTCCATCAGCAGGCGGGGCGATTGGTCGAGTGCCGTAAGGTTCATGCGGGTTCTCCTCGGATTATTCCGGAGTTCGGGATGATTGGGTTCTGAACGCCTTGAGACAGAAGAATAGATCCTCGGAATTAAGCGGGACTGCGAGGGCGGCGAGCAGCCGAGGACCGTCGAGGTTGGATGCGTCGGGCGCATGTCGCGGAGAGTTCGGAATGGGTAGACCGGATGCACGCAGTCTGCGCCAACCGAGATCCACTGCCCTTTGGGTGTGGTTGGCGCGGAGGTTGGCGACCAGCTCACCCGACAGGGGGAGGGTTTGATTCGGGTCGAGAAGTCTGCTCCTTACCAGTTGAGCATGGGCTGTGAACAAGGGCTTGAGCACCAGATAGCTGGCGGGTAAGGATACCCG
The DNA here is from genome assembly GCF_900092655.1 of Candidatus Thiosymbion oneisti. Classification (GTDB taxonomy): domain Bacteria; phylum Pseudomonadota; class Gammaproteobacteria; order Chromatiales; family Chromatiaceae; genus Thiosymbion; species Thiosymbion oneisti. The sequence goes on along the minus strand of NZ_FLUY01001720.1, from coordinate 7,290 downwards.
GTCTTTCGCTGTCATCGACAGCTTCGCGGGGAAGTTCTCGACCAGGATCAGGCCCAGCAAGAGCTCGGACAGGCGTTTCTCGTCGAGACCGGCGTCGAAGAATCCGTGCAGATCGACCGTGCCGGCGCCGACCCTGGGGGTGTTGCCGGTTACCTCGAATCCTTTGACCTGCCTTCTGGCAACGATGGCGCCCAGATTTCTCGGGAGACTGCCTTCACGCCAGACCGCCAGCCGGGACTCCGGCGCCCATTGCCAGTTGCCGTTCGGTTTGGCCCGATTCACGGGCAAAATGAAGGACAGCAGAGGTAGGCTGGTATGGTCGATCGTGCCGGCGCACTTGAGTGCGGCGAGTGCCGCGGCACAGCGAAATTCGGGGGATTCGTCATCCGCCTTATCCACCCACCTCTCTTGCAGGCGGGGGAGCAGGGGGACGGCCTCCCGGCCCTTGGCGCTCCTGGACAGGATGAAGCAGATGCGGCCGGTTATCCGGAGGATTTTCTGCAAAGTATATTTGTCGCTGTGCCGGGTCAGGGTAAAGAGGGCATCTTCCAGACGGCGTACCTGGGAGCGAATGCCCGCCGGGGCATGTTTCGAGCGTGCGAAACCCCGCAGACGGTCGAGGAAGTAGCCAGACTCCAGATCGTTGATAAGATCTACTTTCGGATTGGATTGGACCTCTACCCGTGACAACGGTGTTGCGAGATGGTTTTTTCCAAAACGCTTTAAGAAGCCATACCTGTAGAAGGAAGATATTCCGCGATCAACGCCGAGTCCAGAGATAGCGCGAGCAAAGCTAAGTCCGTCGTGCGCGCTTCGTCTTCCAACTGTCGCACGGCCTTCGGAGAAAAGCGTTTTTAATTCGACTACAGATGCGGGCCTTGTCCACAAGGGCAACCAGATTTCATCGCGCGTTTTGCTCTCGTCCCCCGTACCCAAAACACCAGTTCCAGCGGCATTGGATCTGACCGTGAACGGGTAGGCTAAAGATGACTTATCTCCGGATTCCAGCCGCCGGGTTGTCGAAGTCGCAAAGAACAACGACCCTTCAAAGGCAAGTACGAAATCCCAAGGATTGATCAACGAGTTGCCGTCGAATCCTATCGAGGAGTTCGGTCCACCAGCGCGACCTGGGAAAAATTGGCCTAACGTGCCTTTCGTGAGGCTGGCGGCGGCCTTGTTAGACAGAGATGCTTTTAACCATGCGGCGCTTGCTGGTGTCGGTTGTCCAGTTGAAAGATCGATCAAATCTTTGATCTTCTGCATAAAGTTGTTAGCGAAATCTAGGTTGCCATCAATCCAGCCGCTTCCGAGTAGTGGTGAAAATCCCAGGTGCTCTGTAGTCAAAGCGATACCGGCGTCCACAGCAATAAGCGCATTCTCTGGCAACGTTGCTCGCAGCAGTTGAATGAGGGCATGCTTCTCAGTTTCTTTCGGTGCTTCGTTCAGGCCAAGGTCCGATAAGATGGATTTTGCGAGGCCAATCACCTCTCTATAGTCGGCAAGCCGATCACAGGTTCCTTCCAGAAACGCGTCAATGGTTTTGGTTGCCGTCGTGGATTGATTTCTTATTCCAGTTTTCTTCTGTTTCCCCGTTTTTGAGTCAATCTCCTTTAGCTTTTCTTCGCGATAAAAAAAGCCACTGCCGCCATTCCACGGCGAGATGATTGGTGATGGTCGATATTCATGCAGAAGAACTTCAAATATTTGATCCAGGTTTGACGTTTTGTCATCAGAAAAGGCTGGACTTAATAGGACAAATTGGTCTTCGCGCCATGCCCCGCGGACTGACCAGCCTGGTTTTTGGTCGGAAAGCAGGCGTAATGCGCCTAGTGCCTTCAGGTAACCTGCCATTGGAGTCGGTGGGCATCCGCTTAGAATCAGCTCAGCCATGGTTTTGCTCCTCTTCCGCACTGTTCCGCTTGGGCGGGGCACTGATTTCGAGAGGTTGCCGGGAGGCGCGCCAATCCGCGATGCGGACCAGGGCCTCCAGCCAGGCCAGCTTGAAGGGTCCGTGGGTATCCAGCAAGCGGCCGATACGCTCGCTCCAGGAAGGGCCTGTGGGTCCTTCGCCCAGTTCCATCAGACCCAGGTCGAGCCGAGTCCCGGCGATCCGCTGCCCGTTTACTTCCAGCTCGGGCAACTCGTCTTCCTCCCAGACACCGCGGGCATAACGCCGTCCGGGTTGCGGTGGAGCCTGCTCGTTCGGGAGGGCGCGCAGGCTGGTGCGTACCTTGCCGTGATGGGCCGCGATCAGATAGGCGATCAGGTCGGCGTCTTCTTCGCCTCCCATTTGGTCGAGCCAGGCGAGCATCGAGGCGAGCTCGTGTCGGAAATAACGCCGCTCATGGATTTTCCGTTCCGCATCGCAGACGGCGTAGTAGGGTCGCCCCGAACCGCTGCCCTTAGCGAGGAGGGTGTCGCCCCAACGTCCGGCATCGTCGCCCATGGCGTAGAGGAGCATGGATTGGAAGGCGGGATGGGATTTGCCGACATCGTGCCAACGAGCGGCCAGCTTTACGCGGCGTTTGTCCTCATCGGAGAGACCGAGTGAATCCGTAAGCTCGGTGGCCTCCCGCTCGACCTCGCCCAGGTGATCCGCCAAGGTCACGGGAATGCGGTTCAAGCTCAGATGCTCGCCCTGGAATGCATCTGTCTGTGCCTTGTCGGTGGGTGTTTCAGATCTCGGAACCTGCTCTACCGGCTGTGTCCGGTCGGGAGCAAAACCCAAAGCCTCGTCGTAACCGCCGAGCTTGGCGTCCAGCATCAGGATCATGCCTGGATGAGGCCGTTCCCGCATGGGTTGCCAGCGTCCCAGGAGTGCGTCCCACCGGTAAGCGGCGATTGTCTCTCCCTTTTTGCGCTTGTCCAGGTAACTTTTGAACTGCCCCAGGGAGGCGCGGCAGATCTCACGAGCGGATGGGTGGGGTTGGTCGGTTGAGTCATCGGCAAGATTGCGCCAGAAGATCTGCACATCCGGATCATCCCCATCACGGATATAGGGGGCGATATCCACGTCGAAACCGGACAGATCCGGGTCCGTGTTGAACAGATCCAGGAAATCTCGCCGCCGCAGGACCGCGGTCACAGGGGAGTCCTCAGTCGGCGGCCGTAAGTGAGCAGGGCTGGCCGAACTCAGATCCGTAAGTATTTGTCTTGCCTCGCCCGTTGACTGTCCTTGGTAGGGCACGGCGAGGTCTTCCTCGACATCGATCCAGAAGACATCCGCGCCCTCGACGGCATATTCACCACGACGGTTGCAGCGGCCGAAGCGTTGGACCAGTGAGGACCAAGGGGCAAGCTCCGTGAACAGGGTACGGCTCGAGATGTTTACCCCGGCCTCGATGGCCTGGGTGGCGACCACAATGCGGTCCTGGTCCGATTCGGGTTTCAGTTTCTCTGTGAGTACATCGCGCTCCTTTCGGCGGAAGCGGGCGTGTACCAACAGCAGGTCGGCCTCCGGCTTGTGTTTTTCCAGGGCCTGATAGAGGGTCTGAGCACGCTCGACGGTGTTGACGACCACCAGGGTCTGGGTCCCTGCCGCGTGCTGCTCCAATACCTCGTCGGCCAGCGCCTTCGCATATTGGTCGGCTTTGGATTTGGCACTGTCTTTAGTCAGGGATGTCCGGGCTCGATGGAGATGTTTGATCGCTCTGTACCTTTCGGCCACCTGCGGAGATGTCTGCTCCTGCGGCGAAAGCCGGAAGTGACGCGCGGTTTCCAGGGTGCTGCGGAAATCGACGGTTTCCAGCCAGTCGCGCCTGAGGGTGGCGGAGAGCCAAAGCGAGCGCGAGGGGGCACCCGGTGTCAGGTCGCGCCGAAAGGCATCGATCTGGGCCGAAGTGGTCAGCCCGGCACCCATCAGCTGTATCTCGTCGAATGCCCAGAGGCAATCATTGTGCAGAAAGGCAAAATGGACCGGCCACAAGAAGCGGCTCATCCCATAGCCGCGCATCAAGGCCCGCGAAAGCAGCATATCCTGGGTGCCGATCAGCACCATATCCCGTTCCGGGTACTCGGCCCAGGTCTTGAGATCGGATTTTCCGCCCATCAGTACATGGACGGACACCCCATCATTTCCGGCTTTCCCAAGAATTTGAAGCCCATCCGTGCCGAACCACTGCTCCAGGGCCTTTCGGGTCTGTTCCACCAGGACCCGCATCGGTAGACACCAGATCAGTCGCCGGGGCGTATTCGGATCGGGGTCGTGGGGCTCACGTTTACCCACGCGCCATCCCCGCTTCCAGGCCCAGGCCAGCGTAACCCCGGCGGTCTTGCCCATTCCGGTAGGTATTTCCAACAGATCCGGCCAGGGCTCTTCGGCTAGTCGTTCCTGATAACCGAAGGGCTCGGGCTCTCCTGTCGCTAGCATGAAGAATTCTCGGAAATCCAACGGCGCTCTCCTTTCGTTGTGTTTTCTGGGATACAGCGACGATGCTGCCGGTTATCGACTTAGCTGTATCGCTCCCTTTATCTGCGGCGAGTTGCGACAGCGACCAGTTGTTTCGGCACGAAAATTGTTAAGGAAGCCGCCGAAAAATCCGCAAGATCACGCGTGACGATGGCGTCGCCCCCGCCTAAGCGGGCACTCTCGTGAACGATTGCGTCTTCAAGATGTTGCAGACAATCCCTTGTCTGCTTTGGCGCGCCGGGCAGTTGCTCCTAAAGAGGCCGGGGCCAAGCCCCGGAGAAATTCCTTTTTCAACTCAGTCGGTTACACGCCTAACTCAGCTTCAAGGAAGCCCGCTTGTGGCGGGAAATTGGAACAACCGCCAACAGGATAGGATTCGGGTCCTGATCTTTATCAAGAGGATTACGCACCTAACTCATAATCCATATTTGTCAACAAGGTGTCTTTTGTAGCTTTCCTCGTCGAGACTCTTATCCTTCAGCAAGCCATGCAGGGAGTCGACCAACGGAGTGGAGCTCTCTCGTCCGTGGTCTTCCGTGCCGGTGCCAGGTATGGCGAAGTAGTCGGCGACGCGCTCGGATACGGATTCTCCGTGCGCCCGGCTGTGTGCCTTCGCCTGCTCGATCGGATGTTCATCGATGTGTGGGGTCAGCTTTGTGGTCATAGCGCCTCCTGCACCTTAGATTGCATCCTAGGGAGTATACGTCAGCGCGGCCGACAACACCTGTCTGGAACCCGTGCGCGCCCGCCTTTTTCCGATCTCCGCCTGCTGCCTTGACATAGGTGGACATCCTCTCCGGGGAGAGGGAAGTTTCCAGTGCTTCCAGTACCTCATCTCCAAGATCGAACGGCTTGACGGACATGCTAGTAACCACATATTCCGAAACGATATGGGAGGGCCAGTTAAACACTGGTGTTTAACTAGCCAGGGCGGGCGCATGTCATTATAAATCAACAAGTTATAATTAAACTTTATTGTCATGTTCGGCCTGCAACTATCTGAAGTCATTGATTTTAAAAAATTTTATACACGCTCGCCCTGTTTAACTAGCTTGACAAACACGGTAGGGGCTATATACTTTGGTATCGTAAGCCCCGGATCCGCCTCTGCTAGAGTGGTTTCACTCGAGTATGCGCCCGGGGTTAAGCCGTTTAGGGCCCCTGTTTTTTCCTTTCGTTTCCCCGGCAGTCCCCCTCTCGTGGATCCTTCGGGCTCGCAACCTTTCCTCAGCATTTTCCGTGGCCTAGTCGCTGGACGTGACCGGACACCTCCTCTCGTATAGGAAACGCTGATGAATCAACCATCCGAGGACTCGATGCATGGCCCGTCATCCCCATATGGACCAAGAACAGATCGCCTTGTCGGAGATGCTTGATCGCATCCTGAACAAGGGGGCCGTTATCATGGGCGAGGCTACGATCTCGGTGGCGGATGTGGACTTGATCTACCTGAGCCTGCGGGTCCTGGTATCCTCCATCGACAAGGCGTTGCGCGGCACCGAGACCTACCCGGAGGAATCCCCATGAGCGGCGTCGCCGATGCGGACACCCGGATCCTGTCGGAGGACATGACCGAGTTCGCGCGCGTCATGCGCTCCGAAACGCCGCCGGATCAGCGGCCCGTCACAGGCACGGCTCCACGCATCAATGTGTCCGATGACGACGTCAAGCGCGGACTTGGCCGACTAGTGCTGGCACTGGTGCGTCTGCTGCACGAGCTCTTGGAGCGTCAGGCCATCAGACGCATGGACTCCGGCACCCTCACGGACGATGAGATCGAGCGGTTGGGCCTGGCCCTGATGAAGCAGACCGAAGAGATCGAGCGCTTGCGCCAAACGTTCGGGTTGGAAGAGGAGGACCTGAACATCGATCTGGGACCGCTAGGTAAGCTACTCTAGCCGAGGCAACCCATCGCGCAATCCAATAACCGGGGAAAGACATGGCGACACAGACCAGATTAAAGCACTCGCTCGAGACCAGCAACTTGGCCGACGTGCTCGAACGCGTGCTCGACAAGGGCGTAGTGATCGCCGGCGATATCAAGATCAAGCTGGTAGACATCGAGCTCCTGACCATCCAGCTACGGTTGGTCATTTGCTCGGTGGACAAGGCCAAGGAGATCGGTATGGATTGGTGGTCCCAGGACAGCGCCTTTCGTAGACTCACGGACAAGGCTCCCGATTCGACCGAACTCGCGCAACGGGTCAGTCAGCTCGAGGCGCAACTGGCCGAACGGTCCGGTCCGCAGGTCTGAGAGCCTGTCTGGCATGAGGTGCTGACCTGGGGTTAGTCCTTGGCTAGCTTCTTCGTGGCGACATTGAGGTGGAAGATGGCTTTATGGAGGTCGCCGAGACTCAACATGCCCACTAACATGCCTTCGTGCGCCACCGGGAGCCGACGGAAGCGATGACGCACCATAACGGAAGCGGCCCGCAGCACATGCATGTCCGGAGACACCGTGATGGGATTACGGGTCATGAGGTCGCTTACCGACAAGGCCAACACATCCTTGTACTTGGCAATCTGCTTGTCCAGATCCACATTACCCATGCCCTCCTCCATTAGGTTCTCGAGCTTCGGAAACAGGCTGTGCAACACATCCTTCTCCGCGATGATCCCCACCAGCTCGCCGTCGTCCGCTACCACCGGGATACCGGGGATCCGGTACAGACACATGATGGAGGCTACTTCCATGACCTTGGCGTCCGGGCTGACCGAACGTATGGCGCGACTCATGACTTCGTGAACTTGCATGGAACAGGCGTCTCCTCTTGGGATGAGCGGGCTTAGAGGCTGTCTAAAAAAGGGCCATAGGCCAAAGTAGAGGGTAGGCTGGGTTGAGGAACGAAACCCAGCGTTTACGGGCAAGTCTGGCTTGCTGG
>NZ_FLUY01001302.1 GCF_900092655.1 Candidatus Thiosymbion oneisti | reverse complement strand
CAATGCCAGCAGACCATGGCGGTGCTCGGCGTGGAGAGCCTGACCGCGGTTGCCGATGCTGGCGACTACAGCGAGGCCGAGTTGGCCGCTTGCGACGCCGCCGGTGCCACCGTCTACGTCCCGATCCCGGACAAACACAAAGCGGTCACGGGCCAAGGTCGTCTCAGCGGCAACCGCTTCCAGTACAACCCAACCCGTGATGTCTACATCTGCCCCGCCGGTGAGTTGCT
>NZ_FLUY01001301.1 GCF_900092655.1 Candidatus Thiosymbion oneisti | reverse complement strand
GCAACGCTCAGAGCAGACGCCCTCTGGGCCGCACCGGATAACGCCGGACAGCCGGCAGGTTTGATTCCCGTGTATACACCGGCCTGATGCTCTCCGCGGCGCGGAGCAACCAGCTTCCCACGCAGCGCGTGGGAACGAGAATGACTGCATCGGGCCTTACCTTTTACGACACCCTCGGCGGGAGAGGGGTTGGGGTGAGGGCGAAAAAAACAGCGCACGATCGATCACAAACCGC
>NZ_FLUY01000381.1 GCF_900092655.1 Candidatus Thiosymbion oneisti | reverse complement strand
CTCTGCTACTGAGGCCGTTGACACTAACTTAATGGCAGTGAGGCGCTGCGTGGGAACCAGAGACCGGGAGCGGGGCTTTTGCGACACCCTCCCGCCGGGAGAGGGGCTTTGAGGCTT
>NZ_FLUY01001300.1 GCF_900092655.1 Candidatus Thiosymbion oneisti | reverse complement strand
TCCGCTGCGCGGACCTTCGGACTGTCAACACCCCCTACTCCACACACTGGAGCATGTGAGCCAAGCGTGTGAGCCAGCAGATACTATGAACTTGCAACATCGGTCAAAACTAGGTACTAGGGCACAGGCCGCGGTGGAGCCGGCCGGCGAGGAGTCGGCGGCGTGAGCGACCAATATCTAGTCGCCGGGCCTTATGCCCACGCTGGCGCGAGCGTCTCCCGGACCATGGGCCTGGTCATGCTGGCCCTGGTGCCGGCGACCCTATTCGGCCTCTGGCAGTTCGGCTGGCCCGCCATCTTTCTGTTCCTGGTCACGATCGCGGCGGCCGTCATTGCCGAGGCCGTCTGTCTGCGGATCGCCGGTAAGCCGGTACGGCCTTTTTTGACGGACGGCTCCGCGTTGCTGAGCGGTTGGCTGCTGGCCCTGACGCTGCCGCCCTGGGCGCCCTGGTGGATCGGCCTGGTGGGCAGCCTGATCGCCATCGTGGTCGCCAAACAGATCTTCGGCGGGATCGGCCAGAACCTATTCAACCCCGCCATGGTGGCACGGGTGGCGCTGCTGATCTCGTTCCCGTTGGAGATGACGACCTTCGTCGCCCCTACCCCGTTCCTTTCGGCCGCGGCCCCCGATTTCGCGGCGGGCCTGGACATCACCTTCGACACCCTGGAACCCCAGGCCCGGCTCGACGCCGTCACCAGTGCCTCTGTTCTAGGACATATCCGCAACGAGCTCGGGCAGGGCCTGAGCCTGCCCCAGGGCCTGCCGCCCGACTACAGCGCCCTGCGCGGGGCGATCGGCACCGTCCCCGGCAGTCTGGGCGAGACCTCGGCGCTGCTGATCCTCCTGGGCGGCCTGTTTCTGCTCGCCATGCGCGTCATCACCTGGCACATCCCGGTCGCCATGCTGGGCGCCATCGCCCTGTCGGCGGGCCTGCTGCACCTGCTCGATCCCAGCCGCTTCGCCGACCCCGTCCTGCACCTGGTTTCAGGGGCCACCCTGTTGGGGGCCTTCTTCATCGCCACCGATCTGGTGACCTCGCCCCTATCGGTCCGGGGACAGCTCCTCTTCGGTGCCGGCTGCGGCCTGTTGGTCTTCATCATCCGCACCTGGTCCGGTTATCCGGAAGGCGTGGCCTTCGCGGTCATGTTGATGAACGCCTGTACGCCGCTGATCGACCACTGGGTGCAGCCCCGCATCTACGGGCGTGATCGCAAGGGGGCCCCGTTGGAACCCGGCGACGACGCGGAGCGGGTCCGATGAGCACCCTCGCTGCACCGAGCGCCCCCAAACCGCTCGCCTACCAGGCCAGTCTGTTGGGCGTGGCCGCCATGCTCGCCGCCGTGCTTCTGGTCATCGGGAACCTCGCCACCAGAGACGCCATCGAGCAACGCCGAGCAGAGGACCTGTTGACTTCGCTCGGTCAGGTGATCCCGGCCGGGATGCACGACAACGACCTCCTCGCCCATCCCCTGACCCTCACCCGAGCAACGGGCGAGGAGGTTACCGTCTATCGTGCCCGACGTGGCCGCCTGGTAACGGGGGTCGCCTTCCGTGTCAGCAGATCGGGCTACGCCGGCCCCATCGAGCTGATCCTAGGACTCGATACCCAGGGCGAGATCCTGGGCGTCAGGGTATTGGCACATGCCGAAACCCCGGGGTTGGGGGACAAGATTGAGGTGCAGCGGGACGACTGGATCCTCGGCTTCAACGGTCGCTCCCTGGGCAACCCGCCCGCAGAGCGGTGGGCGGTGAAAAAGGACGGCGGCGACTTCGATCAATTCAGCGGCGCCACCATCACCCCCCGGGCGGTCGTCGGCGCCGTCAAGGACGGCCTGCGATTCTTTCGCGATCACCGCCCTACCCTGCTGGCCGGCAGAATTATGAGTGATGAGTGATGAGTGATGAGTGATGAGCGAGGGATGGGGGGCAATGCCATTAAGTTAAGGCAATGCTGCCAATTCGACCGGGATTACCGAAACCGAGAGGCTCTGAAAATCAGGAGAATTTTCACATCCCTGTGACTGGATTCTGCCACTCCCTGGCAGAATGACGGCTTAACTTAACGAACTTAACGACATTTTCCAATCACCTGTGCCTCCACCGTCTTCGGTAAAGACGAGTAAAGCCGGATAATTCTCAGCGCAAATGCCTTGGTTCGTTCAAGAATACCTTGCTTTTCATTCATCATTCATCATTCATCATTCATCACTCATCACTCATCACTCATCACTCCAGGAGTCCGACCATGAGCACCGATTATGGCCGCATCGCCCGCGCCGGTCTCTGGGACAACAACGTCGTCCTCGTCCAATCGCTGGCGCTCTGTCCACTGCTCGCAGTGACGGGGACCGCGACCAACGGCCTGGGCCTGGGACTGGCATCCACCTTTGTCCTGGTCGCCTCCGGCATCCTGGTGGCCCTGATCCGCAGCCTCATTACCCCCGAGGTGCGCATCCCCATCTTCGTACTCATCGTCGCCGTTCTGGTGACCCTGGTGGACCTGGGTATGAACGCCTGGGTCCATGATCTGCACCGGGTCCTGGGGCTCTTCATCCCCCTGATCGTCACCAACTGCGCCATCCTCGGGCGCGCGGAGGCCTTCGCCTCCCGCAACCGGATGCTGCCGGCCCTGGTCGACGGCCTCATGATGGGAATCGGTTTTACCCTGGTCCTGGTAGTCCTGGGGGCGGTGCGGGAGCTGATCGGCAGCGGCACCCTGTTTCGGGACGCCGCGCTGATGCTGGGCGATGCCCTGGCGTTCCTGGAGCTGACCCTGATCCCGGATTATCGCGGCTTCCTGCTCGCGATCCTGCCGCCAGGTGGATTCATCGCCCTGGGCTTCCTCCTCGCGGGCAAACGGGCGCTGGAGCGGTCACTGGAGCGGGGAAGCCTGAAGGCGACGGGAAAGGGGAGTGGTTAAGATCCCTTGAGGGACTAGTACCTCGTTTCGATCGATATTGCTAGGGGGTGTTCTCAATTAACAAACGATCTAATCCTCGCTATCTCGAACCACGGATCGACACGGATTGCTCTCCATCCGTGTCGATCCGTGTTCATCCGTGGTTCGCTTTCCGGTTGTTATCTGCACTAACCAATGGTTTTCACAG
>NZ_FLUY01001011.1 GCF_900092655.1 Candidatus Thiosymbion oneisti | reverse complement strand
CGGCTCCCGGGACTACCGATATTTCGTTGGCCCTTCCGGCTATCGGGTAAAACCTGAATGCCGAGTTGCCGGTCCAAATGGTCATCAGTCA
>NZ_FLUY01001295.1 GCF_900092655.1 Candidatus Thiosymbion oneisti | reverse complement strand
AGCAACTCACCGGCGGGGCAGATGTAGACATCACGGGTTGGGTTGTACTGGAAGCGGTTGCCGCTGAGACGACCTTGACCCGTGACCGCTTTGTGTTTGTCCGGGA
>NZ_FLUY01000420.1 GCF_900092655.1 Candidatus Thiosymbion oneisti | reverse complement strand
GCTCCGTCGAGGCTGGCCAGGAGGTCCTGTGCGAGTTCCGCCCCGTCGCTCTCCGAGAGATCGAAGGCCTTAGCTCGAAGGCTGTCGATAGCCGGATTCCCCCATGGGTATCCTCCGGTCTAAGGCAGTAGTTGTCGGCTCGAAGCATACCGCACATAACCAGGTGTTTTACCCGAATGAGGCGGATTCGAAGGGATCGACGACGGTCAGGCCATCAATACGCTGACCATGTTGAAGATCCTCTGTGTAGTCGATGAAGCTACCGCCGGACATTGCGCTCTTCCCTTGATGGGATATCGATTCGCTCGACCTGGGCAACCTTGAAATTGGGTGCTGCCTTCGTTTCCTTGGGTTTGTCCCCGAGCGGCCAGATGATCAGCTCGATGCGTCGATACTTAAGTTCTTCGGGGATAGGAATCGCATCGGGAGCTTCTTCGAGGATCTGACGGATTGGTTGCATTGTGGTCTTACCTCATAATGGTTCTTAGGTTGCTCCTAGAGGAACTGGTTGCCTTTACATAGGAAGCTAACTCCAGACGCTCCGCTCCAAAATTCCCGGTTGCCCAAGACGATGGCAGAGAAGGGGTTGTCTGGGTGCACGGGGCATTTAGCTGACCCCGATCAGAAGTCCCAGCTTGCCTTGGTATGGTACGACAAACGCGGGCTCACATCCCGATACCGCGATAGTTCGTTCCTCGTTCCAACGCTGCGGGTCGAGACTTTAGCCACTAGATGGCGCCCTTACGATGCGGCCAAGATCCAGCCCTTCAAACACATGGTCGAGGTCCTGATCGAGGATATCGGCTATGAGGAAATCGGCGCCAAGGTCAAAAAACCCCTGGAAGGCATCAAGATCGCCGGCTACGTGGGCTGTCAGACCGGACCCCTTCGGGATCGCTGGTGAACCCTTCGAGAACCCCGTCTATCCGGACAAGATGATCGACACCCTGGGCGGGGAATCCATCCCTGGCTATGAGAAAAAGGTCCAATGCTGTGGCGGGGCGCTCGCCTTCTCCGAGCCCGAGAAATCCCAGGAGATGGTCAAGGGCATCATTGAGGCGGCCTACGACCAGGTTGCCGACAGGCAATCGCCACCCCCTGTCCCGTGTGCCAGATGAACGTCGAGGTTTATCAGGACCGGATCAACACGACCTACTCCACCAAATTCGCCATGCCGGTGGTCTACTACTCGAACCTCATGGCGGTGGCCTATGGACGCAACGCCAAAGACGCGGCGCTCGATGGTCAGATCATCCCGGCCAAGAAGCTGGATGAGTCGGCGGCTAAGTAACGCCTACAGCGCCTTCTGTTAGACTAAAAGGCCCGCATGAGCGGGTAGACTAAAAGGCCCGCATGAGCGGGCCTTTTCTCACATTGGCCTCTGAATATCGAGGTTGCCACCATGAGAGAGCGAAGAGAGCAAGCAGAGAAAGAACGACTCGAATCCCAACTACGTAAGGACCAACCCGAGTTCGTCAAGAATTTCCACTTCGAGTTCGATGAAGACCTGGACGGCGATCCGGCGGTCTGGATCTGGGCCGTCGTCGGGGACGGTGAAGTCGAATCCGCGGACTTTCCGGAGCACATGAAAGCCACGAGAAGCTGGATTTCAACCGCGCTTTCAGAGACACACATCGAGCGCTAGCCTTACATGCGCTTCCGCGCCGAATCCGAGGTCGATCCCATCACACTCCAACCTGGTTCCGTGAACTAAATGAACCGTTTATAGAATAATCCCTTTATAAAACAACAGGATAATGGAAAAATTCAT
>NZ_FLUY01001294.1 GCF_900092655.1 Candidatus Thiosymbion oneisti | reverse complement strand
CCTTGAGCAAGGGCAAACAACACGTCACGGGTTACAACGTACAAAGCGGTGTCGATGGCAAACACAAGCTCATTGTGCATCACGACGTCACCAACGCCGGGAACGACCAGAACCAGCTTAGCAGTCAATGCCGCCAGAGCATGAACGTGCTCGGGGTGGAGAACCTGACCGCGGTTGCCGATGGCGGCTACTACAGCGAGGCCGAGTTGGCCGCTTACGACGCCGCCGGTGCCACCGTCTACGTCCCGGTCCCGGACAAACACAAAGCGGTCACGGGTCAAGGTCGTCTCAGCGGCAACCGCTTCCAGTACAACCCAACCCGTGAT
>NZ_FLUY01001292.1 GCF_900092655.1 Candidatus Thiosymbion oneisti | reverse complement strand
ACCAGCTGAAGCTGGTAGGTTGGGCCACTAAAGTGGCCCTCGGCGGACTCAACCGCCGACTGAAGATAATCCATCTGGAAGATGG
>NZ_FLUY01000837.1 GCF_900092655.1 Candidatus Thiosymbion oneisti | reverse complement strand
TCACTCCCTCTCCCTCCGGGAGAGGGCCGGGGTGAGGGGGAAATTCAAAAGCTCGGATTGTGCCGTGTGGCAGTATAAATCGGTAGGCTGGGTCGAGGGACGAGACCCAGCGAACCAAACCTGCCCGTAAAAGCTGGGTTTCGTTCCTCAACCCAGCCTACCGCCTACTCTGGGCTACGGCCCTTTTTTTAGACAGCCTCTTAAACGCTACGACGCTTAGTTGCGTTAGTCATAAACTACGAATCACGCGAATCTGCGCGAATTGGAAGGTTTGCACCCTTGGGAATATTCGCGTCGATTCGTGTGATTCGTAGTTAAAACAATACCTGCCGCCGCACGCCAAAAGTCGACCCGTCAGCCCACCAGGTACCGGGCGGAGAGCAGGTCTTCTTCGGCGCTGTCGCGTAGCTCGGCATCGCCCCGTTCCGTCAGGCCCAGGAACCAGAGATCCTGACGCTGCTCCTCGGTGAGGTCTTCGGCGTCCGCATCCAGATACCTGATGCGTGCGGGGGGCTCGTGGTTGATTTCCGTCTCGATCACGGTCGCCAGATAGGGATAGCGCGCCTGCTCCAGGGTCCAGTCCACCGGCTTCCCGGCCCGGCCCTGGGCGCGGTTGCGGTGTACGCGCAGCACACCGTCGCCGGGATACTGCTCCCAGTTCCGGTCGAACCAGTCCGCGGCTACGCCCCAACCCTGGGCACGGGCATGCCAGAGGCCGGTCTCGATGATCCGGACACTGCCGGGGGGCAGCTTCTCGATCTCCGATTTTGCGCGGTCGAGTGCCCCGTTGCCGCTCCGCTGCAGCAAGACGGCGCGGCCGAAGGCAGGGTCGTGGGAAAGGTCCTCCCCGGTGATGTCGGCCAGATCGGCCAGATCGCCGGCGGGACCCTCGTGGGGGCACCGCGGTTGCGCGGGCCGAATCGGCTCGCCGTTCAGCGCCCCTTGCAGGCGACGGCGGATCTGGTCGCGCTTGGCGGCGCTTTCTTCATCGGAGTCGAGCTGGTGGTCGGCCCGATCCAGGACCTCCTTGGCCTCGTCCAGCCGCGCCAGGTCGATCAGGGTATCCGCCAGGCCGTTGATGGTCACGGGATTGCGGGGGAACTGCTGCTGGGCCTCTCGGTAGACCGCCACCGCTTGGTCCTTACGGCCGGTGATGCGCAGGGTATGGGCGAGGTCGGCGCGGCAAACGGGGTTGTCCGGGAACAACCACATGGTCGCACGATAGACTGCCTCACCGAGCTCGACATCGCCGTGCAGGACCAGGGCATGGGCCAACTGGCTGTGAGATTGCACGTTATGCGGAAAGCGCCGGCGGGTATGCCAGTAGACCGCCTGGGCCCGGTGCCAATCGCCTTCCGCCTCCAGGGCGCGGGCGAGCAAGAACCAAACATAGTGATCCTGCGGATTCCAGCGGGCGGCCTCATGGGCCAGCGCCCGCGCCCAAGCCGGGTCCGGCTCCAGGAGTCGGTTGCCTAGGCTGCAAAAGGCACGCACCAGGTAGTAGCTGTCCCCGGTCTCGCGACAATACTGGCGATGCCGGTCGAGCAGCGCTTGCAGCTGTGGCTTGATAGTCGCGAGGTTTCCCGGCAACTGCCGCAGTAGCGGCCGCAGGTCGTCGACATGTGGCGGCTGCAGGAAACCCTTCCCTTGCTGCTGCGGGTCGGATGGCCGCAGCGCGGATGGGTAGCGCCGGTCCAGCCACTTGCGCACCGGGTCGGAGACGTCCCGCGCCTGGATCAGGTCACGCAAGCGCCGTCCCCACTGGTCGGCACTCATGGGGTAGACGGCCGCCAGGTAGTCCAGCTCGGCGAGCCAGGGAGTTCCTTTCAGGTCACCCCGGCGGGCCAGGGCCTCACCGTAGTCCAGTACGCCGCGCAGCATGGCCCGCGGTACCGAACGCTCCACGGTTCCTTCATCGTCCGCCGGCAGCAGGCGCAGGCCGGTGATGCCGATGCGTGCGTAATCCTGGTGGACACCCCCGGCAAGGCAGGTGAGTCCGAGCCAGAGACCGAGCAATCGACGGTCCGGCTGGCCCTGGGTGAGGGCGACGAGCAGTGCCGCCTCCGGGTCCCGAGAACGGCCGAAGTAGAAGCCGCGCAGCCAAGCACGCAGCCGGCCCTGGTTCCGGGCACACCAGGCCCGCGATTCCGGCAAGGGCACCAGGAGCACGGCGCGGAAGGCGTCGACCAGGGCGTCGGCGAACCGCTTGCCTGGAAGGCCCTCTGACGCCGGTGCACCGAGCACCGCATC
>NZ_FLUY01000017.1 GCF_900092655.1 Candidatus Thiosymbion oneisti | reverse complement strand
GTCAACGACCACCGTATCGGCCTCATGTTCCAATATAACCGATTGATTTTTAAAGACTCACATCGGGAACAACTCTAATGTTTCAGGAGGCATCAGCGACTGCACATGATGTAAAGACGGCAGTACCAGGAGCGAAATATTATCTTCTTTGCGAATGGCTCGATATGACTCCAATCAGCACTGCACCAACTGATATTGATGAAGTATTGCTTCTTCGAAAAGCAAAAAGAGTTGGTTCTCAGGTAAGGCGTCACTACGCAACATACGAAAGCCGGCAACAAGTTCGTGAGGAATATGCTGGATACCTCATCGAGAATCCATTCTCTACGTACGTGTTCGCACGCCTTGTGTCTCATATAGAGGGTGTTCTGAACGACCAAGATCCGGAAGAAGGAAACGTGCTGAACGAAGGCTATTTCTAACACGTGAATTTCCGCGGCCATCCATCCATGCTCATCCACGACCAATCACGCCCCGGGCGCCGTGCCGGCGCCCAGGCACCGCTCGCGCCGGCCCTGGTGCCGGACGACCTGCCGCAACGTCTGCGCCGCAAGCGGCGGCCCGATCTGCCGGAGGTCTCCGAGCTTCAGGTCGTGCGTCACTACACCCGGTTGTCGCAGCGGAACTTCTCCATCGATACCCACTTCTATCCCCTGGGCTCCTGCACCATGAAGTACAACCCCAGGGCCTGCAACAGCCTGGCCTCGCTGCCGGGTTTTCTGGGGCGTCACCCGCTGGCCCCCACCAGTCACGGCCAGGGCGTCATGGCCTGTCTGTACGAGCTGCAGGAGATCCTCAAGGAGGTCTCCGGCATGCATGCGGTCTCCCTGGCACCGGCCGCCGGCGCCCAGGGTGAATTCGCCGGCGTGGCTATGATCCGCGCCTATCATCGGGCCAGAGGGGACGCTGCACGCCGCGAGATTCTAATCCCCGATGCGGCCCACGGGACCAACCCGGCCTCGGCGGTCATGTGCGGCTACCAGGTCAGGGAGATCCCCACCGGGGACGACGGCGACCTGGATATCGCCGCCTTGCGTAATGCCGTCGGTCCCCGCACCGCCGGCATCATGCTCACCAATCCCAGCACCCTGGGCCTGTTCGATCGCAACATCCGGGAGATCGCCGCTAGAGTGCATGCCGTTGGTGGCCTGCTCTATTACGACGGGGCCAACCTCAACGCCATCCTGGGCAAGGTACGCCCCGGCGACATGGGCTTCGACGTGATCCACATCAACCTCCACAAGACCTTTTCTACCCCTCACGGCGGCGGCGGTCCGGGCGCCGGTCCGGTCGGGGTGTCGGAACGCCTGGAGCCCTATCTGCCGGTGCCCCTGGTGGCCCGTGACGGTACCGATTATGCCTGGCTCGACGAGACGGCGCGCCCGGACAGCATCGGTCGCCTCACGGCCTTCGGCGGCAATATGGGCATCTTGCTGCGGGCCTTTATTTACGCCCGTATGCTCGGTGCCCAGGGGATGCGACGGGTGGCCGAAATTGCCACCCTCAACGCTAACTATCTCTTCAAGCGCCTGACCGAGGCTGGCTTCGAGCCCGCTTACGGGAGGCGTCGTGCCGGCCACGAGCTGATCATCACCCTGCAGCGGGAGGCTAAAGAGCTGGGGATCGGTGCCATGGACTTTGCCAAGCGCCTGCTGGACTATGGATTCCATGCCCCGACCACCTATTTCCCGCTATTGGTTCCCGAGTGCCTGCTGATCGAGCCCACGGAGAGCGAGACCTGGGAGGAGCTGGACGGTTTCGTGGCGGCCCTGGTAAAGATCCGAACGGAGGCGCGGGAGCAACCGGACCTGGTCAAGGGAGCACCCCACCGGATGCCGGTCCGCCGCCTGGACGAAGTAGGTGCCGCCCGGCACTTGGATCTGGCGTGGACACCCGGCGCAATTGGGTGCAATTCTAGTTAGGGGCCTTGAAAAATTGCTTCCCCGGCAATTTCTAAGACGCGAAGTAAAAACGCAGTTTCCGCCTCGCTCCATTTGTCAAAGCAGTTGTGTGCTTGAAGATGGGAGGATCTTTATCCTTAAGCGTCTTTTCCGCGTCTTTTCCGTTTCGGCCCTCGCAAAGATTAGGCTATACTATAATTGAGGATGGTATCGGATTCAGCGGACATTCAGGAAGAAGGGTGCCCTGACTGCGGAGTGTTGGGCTGATCAAGGCTCCACATGGATTTCGGACTGCTCACAATCATGGAAGACACCCGACCTTGGTCGGCGAAGCTCCCTAGAGAGGGGATTTAGATACGTGGCTTTTAGCTGCGCTAGATCAATTTCCCTGACTGGCGGGCGGAGGGGGAAGGCATTCAGGGTAGGTTTTCTCGAAAACCTTGTGAAATCTTGTGGATCCGTTAGGTTGGGGGCAGTGCCTAATGTGTAGTGATGAGCGTGCTACTGAGCCTTTTCCCTCTTCGATGGGAAGACTACACGATCACTACATACATAAGCACTACCCTTGGTTAAACCCTAAGTTGGTAACCACACCTTAACCAGTAATGTAGTAAAGTTGACTAACCGGCTTGTCAGGAGCTAAGGCAATGCTTATGTTCAAACGAATTTTCACATCCCACCTTCTCGCCGGCATGAGCCTAACCCTGGTGTTAGGGGTTGGAAGTGCTGCCGAAGATCCGGGGGCTGAGCCTGTCGCCGAGAAGGCGGTAGCTGAGGGGGTTGGAAGTGCTGCCGAAAATCCGGGGGCTGAACCTGTCACCGAGGATGCGGCAGCTGAGCTGGTGCGGGTCGAGGGGAAGGTGCAGGTCGATGGGCAGGTGCAGTCTGTCCGCGCAGCGCTGAAAGAGGGTGATCGGGTGAGTGTTGCCGAAGGCGGAACCGCCGTCATAGAGTATCGTGAGGGTTGCCGCTACACGGTGGAAGGGGGCGCAGACTATTCTGTGAACAAGGAGCAGTGCGATTGTTACGCACACCTCGATGCGAGTAAGCACTCGCGGCATGACGCGATTGCTGTGTTCGGGCGCCTCGAGGGCCAGGTGACGGTGGACAAGGGAGAAGCCAAGTATAGCGACGGCGTGGTGGGTATGGAGCTCAAGGGGGGGAATCGTGTGATGGTCTCGGAAGAATCGAGCGCCATGGTCGAGTATTATTTCGGTTGTGACTACGAGGTAACGGAGGAGGTGTCGCCCTATACCGTTGATGCCGAAGAATGTTGTAAGGCCCTCGCGTTGCTGCCCGAACCCGCACTCGCTGCGCCTAGCGCAGCGCCTGCTCCTGCTATAGCTGCGGCACCTATAGTAGCGGGCATTGTCGGTGCCGGTGCCGTTGGTGCCGCCGCACTTGACACTGGGAGCAGTGGGAGTGCGATCAGCCCGCCGCAACCGATCAGCCCTTAGCTTCTGTTTTCTTACGTCCTCTGCCTTCGCACCCAGGTGCCGGAGTAGCGCTTGTCGGAGGGGCCGCCGAAGATGCGTACGGGGGTTCCGATTGCCGTGTGTTGATACAGAATAGGGGCGAGCTTAGGGGGTAGACGGATGCAGCCGTGAGAGGCTGGTCGGCCCGCCCGGGGGATTGGCCCCCCATGGAGACCGACGCCGCCGTTGGTCAACCGCATGAAATAGGGCATGGGCGTACCCTCGAAACGTCCCCCGCTCGGAATGGTGTCAATGTTGGTTGCGGCATTCCGAATGACCAGATTACCCTTGCTGTCATAGATTTTCCCATAGCGGTTCGAACGCTTCTTCGCGACCTTCTCGGTGATCTTGAATTTTCCCACCGGCGTCGGAGTCGAGCGCACACCGGCCGCTACCCTAGCCCAACCGATCTCATTAGGTCCGGCGTAGAAAAAGGCCTTTTGCTTGTCGAGGTCGACCTCGATGCGGGAGACTTTGCGTCCGTTCCCTTGCCACTGATAGAGTGTTACCGGCTTCGGCTTTGGCTTCGGTGGTGGTGTGGATACAACCTTCGGAGGCCGAGATAGCTGAAGTTGAGCGCAGGATGCCAGGAGGGACAGGGAAGATGCGGTCAGAAGGGCGTACATTGCCGAATGGAGCAACGAGCGTCGGCGGAATGGATCCCGTTCGAAGGGTTTGGTTTGTTTGGTGAACGGACCCCTCGCATCTTGCGATGCGTGGCAACGAACCAAAACCGCCTTTGTGGCGTGGCGGTGGCCCGGAGCAATCTTGGTTGTCCGCGAGTGCTTAGCCTTGTCTTTCATGCGCCCTACCTAACCCCTTTTCTTGTCGCACCTATGTGTATGTCCAGGATATTGCGTTGTAACGAGGGGGCCACTTCGAGTCTTACCGTCAGGCTCGATGGGTTATTTAGATTCGAAGTCCGGCACCATTCGCCACACCTATCCGTTGCGACCCGGTAGGTTTTCATTCATAGTATACCTGTCACGCATGGATTTTTCGCCGCGCTGCACGTCTCCGGTATCGAGAGTGGCGTCGCGTTAACCCATGTGCGACCGGTAATTTCGTTGTTCATCAATACAAAGGGGCATACATCGTGGAAGGATTGACCGGATTGATTATCCAGCTCGTCAGCGGAGCGGTCGGTGGTAACATCGCTGGAGGGCTGTTTAAGAACCTTTCGCTGGGGACACTCGGTAACTCGATCGCCGGCATCATCGGTGGTGGGCTCGGTGGCCAGCTACTGGGTATGTTGGGCGTAGGAGGTGCCGAGGCCGCCGGAGGCCTAGACCTCGCCGGAATCCTCACCAGTGTCGCCGGAGGCGGTGTGGGCGGCGGCGTGCTGTTAGCCGTCGTTGGCCTGGTCAAGAAGCTCATCAAATAATTCTTTCGAGGGTAGCTTGAGGAATTTTTAAGGTACCCGTGGGGGAGCAGGGATGCCTCCCCCCTATCAACCCGCTATCAATTGGAAAACCGATCGAACTCCGTGTCTCCCACTACCGGCATTTCAGGATGTGGGGTAGGAGTCGACCCGTGCTGGCGGCTGCCTATGTTGCAAAGAAGGCATCAGACCTCCAGCTGTAGTCGTAGCGTCTTCATGGCGGTTTTCTCTATTTGCCGGATGCGCTCGGCGGAAACGCCGAACTGCTGTGCAAGCTCATGCAGGGTCTGCTTCTTCTCGGTCAGCCAGCGCGCCTCCAGGATCGTTTTGCTCCTGTTATCTAGGCCATTGAGCGCACTCAAGAGACGGCGGCGGCGATCCGTCATGGTGTCTTCGCGCTCGATGGTGCTTGCCGGCTCCATCCGCATATCCGGCAAATAGGCTGCTGGTGCCGACGGACCTTCGTCGTCGTCACTATCGTCGCCGTCGAAGGCGAGGTCCTGATTGGCCAGTCGCGATTCCATTTCCAACACCGTCTCCGGCTTGACGCCCAGATCCTGAGCGACCCCCTCGACCTCCTCTCGGGAGAACCATCCCAGACGCTTCTTGGCACTGCGCAGATTAAAGAACAGCTTGCGCTGGGCCTTGGTGGTGGCCACCTTAACGATCCGCCAATTGCGCAGGATGTACTCGTGAATCTCGGCCCGGATCCAGTG
This sequence comes from Candidatus Thiosymbion oneisti, assembly GCF_900092655.1. Lineage (GTDB taxonomy): Bacteria > Pseudomonadota > Gammaproteobacteria > Chromatiales > Chromatiaceae > Thiosymbion > Thiosymbion oneisti. The sequence continues at coordinate 4,143 of NZ_FLUY01000017.1, read as the reverse complement.
GACGGCAAAGGACACCAAGCGTACGCCCATGTCCGGCTCGAAGCGCCTGACCGCTTTCATGAGACCCACCGTGCCCTCTTGAATGAGATCCGGCAGCGGCAGGCCATAACCGAGGTAGCCGCGGGCGATTCGAATCACGAAGCGTAGATGGGACAATACCAACCGCCGTGCTGCCTCCATGTCGCCATAGTCACGTAGCTGCTCGGCGAGCCTGCGTTCCTCGTTTGCCGTGAGGATGGGTATCTGATAGGCGCCACCGATATAGGCGTCGATGTTGCCTGTCGGCAGGGTTGCAATATCTGTAGTCATCTTGGCTTATACCTGAGTATTTCGATAAGAAATATACTAGCACCGGCAAAGGTGCGCAGGCAATATCGAATTGGCGTTCAGGATGGGGCTTACGTAGGGGTAGTGGTTAAGGTCTAAATGGAAACATCGCCACTAGCAGTGGGTTGGGCACGCCACAAGCTGCACCCCCTCTCCCCCCGGGAGAGAGCCTGCGCCGAGCGCAGCGAGGGGGCCGGGGAGAGGGGATCAAATGAAGCAATGGGGCATAATGAACCGCTCTATGCTAACCATTTAAAAATTTACCACTACCTACGTGGGGATTCAGTGCGGTTGCGCTGCGCTGAGGTGGCGTCCGACGGAGACCCAACTCCCGAGCAGACCGAGACCCAGACTACCGCCGAGTATCGTCAGCGAAGCGGTCGCCTCCAGGCCGGCAAGCGGGAACTGGGTATGATAGAGCGCGGCGAGACGGGAAACCGGACCCTGGATAAGGGCCAGCGCCAAGGTTACCAGCAACCAGGCGCCGATCCCGCCGAACAACCCGTACCAGCCGCCGGTGTAAAGGAAGGGCCGACGAATGAACGCCGGTGTGGCCCCCACCAATTCCATGATTTCGATCTCGTTGCGGCGGTTCTCGATCTCCAGGCGGATCGTGTTACCGACCACCAGCAGGACGGCTAGGGCCAGTGCACCGCCGAGCAGCACGACCCCGCGCTGCGTCACGTTCAGGATGGCCTGAAAACGACGTACCCAGCGGGTGTCGAGACGCGCAAAATCGGCCTGGGGCAGCGCTTCGACTTCCTTGGCCAGGCGTTCCAGGGCCTCGGGTATCCGGACCTCCGGCGTCGGTTGCAGCGCAAGTACCACTGGTAACGGATTTTCTTCGAGTTGGGTGATTGCCTCGCTGAAGCCGTCGTAACCGCCGAGCTCCGACAGCGCCTGATCCGGACTGATGAGGGTGACTTGGTCCAGATTGCGGTGCGCCCTCAGCTCCACCGCCAATGCCCGTGCCTGCTCGATATCCGTATCCGGGGTCAGGAACAGGGAGATGGCAGTGGTTTGGCCCCAGGACTCGCTCAGCAGGTTCAGGTTCCGGGTGAGTGCGTACAGGCTCGCGGGCAAGGCGATGGCGATGGCGATTACGGCAACTGTCATGCCTGTCGCCCACGGGTTGTGCAACAGGCGCCCGAGGCTGCCCAATGCCACCTGGAGGTGGTAGCTCAACCAGGTGGCCGGAAGGTGAAACGGGTGGACGCGAACGCGTCTGTGGACGGAGCGGCGATGTGCGCGCATGAGGTTACCGGGTGCCCGTGTCCCCCACCAACGAACCGTTGGTCAGCGTCAAGGTCCGGTAGGGCAGGCTCGCGATCAATGCCAGATCATGACTGGCGATGAGGAGGGTGATGCCGACCCGATGGAGGCGCTCGAACAACCCCATGATCTCGCGCGAGAGCTCCGGGTCCAGGTTGCCCGTCGGCTCGTCGGCCAGGATCAGGGGCGGGCGGGCGACAACTGCCCGGGCAATGCCGACCCGTTGCTGCTCGCCGCCGGACAGCGTGACCGGAAAGGTCCGCTCCTTGCCCAGCAGACCTACCTGGTCGAGGGCGGCACGTACCCGGCGGCGGATCTCCTTGTGCCGGTAACCGGCCGCAACCAGGGGCAGGGCCACATTGTCGAATACCGTGCGATCCGCGAGCAGGCGGTGGTCCTGAAAGATCATCCCGACCTCGCGGCGATGCAGGGGGATCTTGCGTGTGGGCAGGTGTCTCAGGTTGCGTCCGTTGACCATGACCTGGCCCCGGGTCGGGCGTTCGATCAAACCGATCAATCGCAACAGGGTGCTCTTGCCCGCACCCGAGTGGCCGGTGAGAAACGCCATTTCGCCGGCTTTGAGCTCGAAGCTCAGGTCGCTGAGGGCATTCCCGTGCTGCGGATAGCGTTTCGTGACGTGTTCGAAGCGGATCACCTGATTGACTTCGATTGCGGCTAACCGTTCAGCCCCCCTCACGAGAAGAAGCTACCCTTTGCTGCAAGCCAGAGAGACGTTACGCCTGCTCGCCGGAGAGAGCGTTGAGGAGCGCGCGAAGGGAGCCGCGGGGCAGGTGGGCAGGGTTTGACCCGGCCCGCCCATCACCCCGAATCCTGAGTATACCGATTACGCACCATGAACATCCAACTGTACAAAGAGATGTCCTTCCCCGGCGGTAAGCGGGTCGATGTCCGCATCCGCGACTTCGAGATCGCCACGGATCAGCCCGTACCGGACTGACATGGGTTCTGAAAGGGGCCTTGAAAAATGGTAGGACATTCTTGATTTTACATGGATGCCTTGAATTTTCCAAGGTGCCCTGAAAAAGACCTAGGCTCTTTATGGATTCCGGACTGCTTTGGAGTGCGCCGGCAAAGCGGCGCGGTCGCATCTAACCTCAGCCACGGGGGATACCAGCGGCGTTGGCCGGGAATCCGGGCACTTAGGTTCCACCCGCGCCGCGGCGACGTCGCTTTCCCTTGGCCGCAACACCTTTGCTGGGAACGGATACATCGCCAAACCCATAGCGGCGGCAGGATCGTGCCACTTGGCCGACCCCCCGCTTATGCTTGGCGCTGTAGGTTCCGGTAAGCATCGGGGTGAGGTTGCCGCCGCACTCCAAAACGTCCGGTGGGACCCTTCCATGATCGTTGGCAGTCCAGAATCCATAAAGAGCCAAGACCTAATGATTCCGCTACGGCTGATGGCTGGCGACTGGAAGCCGGGAAAACCGTTCCGTCAAGACCATGTTTTTGGGAAGCTTTATACATACTCTCCCTGAGCGCATATACCCACCGCAGGCAATCGGTGATAATGCGCGATAGCGTCCAGTCCGGCAGCTCGTTTTATCGAAGTTACCAGGTAGTACAGGTGCCTAAAGTCATCATCTACACGACCGGAATCTGCCCTTACTGCACCCGGGCCAAACACCTGCTTCAGCGCAAGGACATCGAGTTCGACGAGATCCGTATCGACACCGATCGGGAGCAAATGCGGATCATGATGGAACGCAGCCGGCGCCACACGGTCCCTCAGATCTTCATCGATGACTTTCACGTCGGCGGCTTCGACGACCTGGCGGCCCTGGAGGCACGCGGGGAGCTCGACCCCCTGCTGGGACGATGAGCGCAAACACCGCCGGCGGGGACGCCGATCTTCGCCTCGATAAATGGCTCTGGGCCGCGCGCTTCTTCAAGACACGCCGACAGGCGGTGGAGGCCATCAACGGGGGCAAGGTCCAGATCAATGGCCAGCGCACTAAACCGGGAAAGGCGATCCAGGCGGGGACACACCTGGTCATTCACAAGGGCTCCCTGCAATGGGACTTGGTGGTCAAGGGCATCTCTCGGCAGCGCCGTCCGGCCTCCGAGGCCGCTCTGCTTTATGAGGAGAGCGAAGCGAGCCGCCTACGTCGCCAGGCCCAGGTGCGGGAGCGGCGTGAGAGCGGTGCTGCCGCACCGGGGGCAAGGGGCCGCCCCAACAAGCGAGAGCGGCGGCTGATCCAACGCTTCACCCGCAAAGCGGATGACTAATCCGGTACGGCAAATTCCTTTTTGCCGCAAATCGACGCAAATCGGTCGCAATCGATTTGCCGTCAGTGGTGTGAATCCTGACTTGTCACTGCTTACCGGGCCTTTTCGTTTCACCACAGAGGCACAGAGAAATCAGAGCATTTCCTGCATGCTTTCGCCATGCTCGCCGGGTCTGAAGAAAAATTCCTCGGTGTACTCTCTGGGTCCTCTGTGTCTCTCAGGGCGAGCGCGTATAAATCCTCCCGAAAACATGATCTTGTAGGTTGGGCAAGGGCCGTAAGATGTGGTGAGCGC